>JBMNNU010000096.1:0-11496 GCA_050942695.1 Chloroflexota bacterium | reverse complement strand
ACTACCTGGACTCCAGCAACGGGATTCGATGCGGAACCGTAAGCTGGCGCCGCGTGGACGATTGCGCGATCCCGGCCAGGGCCAAGGTGACCGGGCTCTATATCAATAGCGCGCTGGCGAAGACCGAGGCTCAGGAGAACGGCTACGACGAGGCCATAATGCTTACCAACGCCGGGTTCGTATCGGAGGGCTCAGGGGAGAATGTGTTCGTGGTAATCGACGGAGCCCTGGTGACCCCAGCTCCATCGGAGAACATACTGATCGGTATTACTCGAAACACGGTGATAGAGCTGGCCAGGAAAGAGCTGGGTATCCCGGTAGTGGAGCGGCAGGTAGCGAAGACCGAGCTGTACACCGCGGGGGAGATGTTCCTGACGGGTACGGCGGCCCATATCACGCCGGTGCTTGAGGTAGATCGCCGGAAGGTCGGGAGTGGGGAGATCGGCCCAGTAACGCGGAAGCTGATGGATCTCTACTACGAGGCGATCAAAGGCAACAACAAAAAGTACCTCGAATGGTGCACCCCGGTGTACCCGGCCAAGTAGGCTGTTAAAGAGCTAGCAATTGGGGGGATGGTTCTCGAAGAGACCATCCCCCTATTAGTTTGACCTCCATTAGATCTCCACAACTTCCCCACGGAAACTCGACACGGTTTGGCTACCCTCATTTGATAGTGTGGTAATAAGAAGTCGCGAAATAAGCCAATTCAGGTTAAAATTCGAGGTACAGTAATGCATGCGAGGGAGTTGCGGGTGAGCGAGAAGATCCTGGTTGTGGACGACGAGGTCAAGATCGCCCGGGTGGTCAGGGCATATCTCGAGCGTGAAGGCTTCCGGGTGGTGGAGGCTTACGATGGCAAGGAGGCTCTGGAGGTAGCTCGCCGTGAAAAACCCGACCTGGTGGTGCTGGATCTGATGCTGCCGGAGATCTCAGGTTGGGACGTTTGCCGGGCGCTTCGGCAGGAGTCATCAGTTCCCATCCTGATGCTTACGGCTCGTGACGACGATACCGACAAGATCGTTGGGCTGGAGCTGGGCGCCGACGACTACATGACCAAGCCATTCAATCCAAAGGAGCTTGTGGCTCGAGTCAGGGCTATCTTCCGCAGAGTAGGGCCGCAGAGGGCTACCGGGGAGGTGATCGTTTTCGGTGACCTCAGGATGGATCTGGAAAAGAGAGAGGTGCTGGTGAATGGACACCAGGTAC
Organism: Chloroflexota bacterium; assembly: GCA_050942695.1. Lineage (GTDB taxonomy): Bacteria > Chloroflexota > UBA6077 > UBA6077 > UBA6077 > JBMNNU01. The sequence goes on along the minus strand of JBMNNU010000096.1, from coordinate 10,290 downwards.
ACCTCACCCCCACTGAGTTCGACCTGCTGAAAGTGATGGCGCAGCACCCTGGGCGCGTCTTTAGCCGCGCTCAACTGCTGGACCTGGTAGCGGGCGCGTCCTTCGAAGGGTACGACCGGGCAGTGGACAGCCACATCAAGAACCTCCGACAGAAGATCGAGAAGGATCCCCGCAAACCCCACTACGTGCAGACTGTCTTCGGCGTGGGCTATAAATTTGTGAGCGGATAATGGCCATGAACAGCCTCGCGACAAAATTGAGCCTGGCTTTCGTCCTGGTTGTGGTGCTGGGAGTAGCCAGCGTTTCCCTCCTTGTAAGGCGAGAGACTACCCAGGGGTTTCATAGCTACCTGGAGTCCGGCGGGAGAGTGTACGGCTCAAGGGTTGTGGAGATCCTTAGCGATCTCTATCGCCGCGAGGAGAGTTTGCAGAGCGCTCAAACGCTCCTCCAGGGGCAGCTACGCGGCCCATACGATCGGCTGGTTGTGTCAGACGCTTCTGGAAAGGTGGTAGCCGACAGCGCCGGGTTACTGCTGGGACGAGAGGTGGATGGCCTCGAAGGGGCTAGCCGTTTCCCCATCACCACGGATGGCGAACGTGTAGGATATCTGTACCTCATCACCTCAGGCTTTGCAGGCGCCGCTGGAATTGGTGGGCCAGGTAGGGGAATGGGGCCCATGGCGGGTATGATGGGCAAGGATCGTGATGCCATGCCCGGCATGCATAACCAACAGATCGTTACGCTGGAGTCGGCTTACCTGGCTTCGGTCGATAGAGCGATTCTCGCCGCTGCGGTTGGGTCAGCCTTGGCTGCGATCGCCCTGGGATTGCTGATCGCCAGGCAGATAACCCGCCCTCTAGCGGAGCTTTCGAAGGCGGCGAGAGAGGTGGCGGCGGGGAGATTGGCTCACCGTGTTAACGAATCGCCGAGCGGTGAATTAGGCCAGGTAGCAGCAGCGTTCAACACGATGGCGGAGAGCCTGGAGCGGAACGAACAGGCCCGCCGCCGCATGATGGCCGATATCGCTCACGAGCTTCGGACCCCTCTGACAGTCATAGAAGGGACCGTAGATGGCATGCTGGACGGGGTCTTTCAACCCGATCGGGACAACCTGGAGTCTGTTAAAGAGGAGGTCGCCCTTCTGACCAAACTCGTGGCTGACCTCCGAATCCTTTCACTGGCTGAAGCCGGCCAACTGAGCTTGGATAAAGAAACCGTCGACCCGATTGAGCTGGCGCACCGCGCTGTGGCGAGGGTGGAACCGTTGGCCAAGCGTAAGGGCGTTGACTGCCGATTGGAGGCTAACGGCCCGATTCAGAAGGTTGATGTAGACCCCGAGCGAATGGGGCAGGTATTGGGCAATTTGTTGGACAATGCTCTTCGGCACACCCCTGCGGGCGGTACAGTCACCGTCACGATCGGTGGAGGCGGCCTCCCATGCAGGTCTGGAAAAGCTCCTTCCTTACCGCTCAAAGAGGGCGCTGAGCAGCCTTGTGTGCTGTTCGTCGTAACCGATACCGGCGAGGGTGTTTCCCAGGAGACTCTCCCCTTCATCTTCGATCGATTCTATCGAGCTGATGCGTCACGAGCGCGTAAGAGCGGTGGCTCCGGATTGGGTTTGGCTATAGTAAAACAGTTGGTGGAAGCCCACGGAGGCCGAGTTTGGGCCGCGAGTGAGCCTGGCAAGGGGAGCAGCTTCGTGGTTGAACTGCCGCCATCAACTGTGCGGTGACTCGCCCTCGCTGTTGTTGATTGCGTCTTGGGGATGACTGTGGCTCTGAATCGTTACCGAGCGATGTTCGATGGGCGATGATAGGACAATCGACGTGGTTGGCTGGCCAAACAGGGTGATCTTCCGAATCAGCTTTTCAAGGTGCTGAACCGACGCAACCGCTACCTTCAAGAGGTAGGAATCGCCGCCGGTAGTGCGATGTAATTCCAGCACCTCTGGCAGGCTTCTGGCGGTTGCGGTCAGTTGCCCACCCAGGATCTCGTTAGGTGTGGCGACCCGAATGAAGGCGGTAATCGGAAAACCGATCTTTTCCAGGTTCAGCTCCGCCCGGTATCCCACAATAATCCCTGCCTCCTCTAGCTTGCGGACTCGCTCAGCCACCGCTGGCAGGGTGAGCCCGATCCTGCGCCCTAGTTCAGCATAGCTGATCCTGGCGTCCATCTGGAGCTCTTGCAGAATCCGCCTTCCTACGTCGTCGAGTAGCTTTTCACGATCTAAAGTCGTCATAGCCTTCCACCTTAGGCTGTAAACCGATGCCCCCGAAACAGCTTCGTTCCTATCTTGGAGCAAACTTCAGTCTTTTCTATGATAACACGCGAGAGGGAAATGTGAATCATTCACTCTCGAAAAAAGCTTATGGCCTCTTACCGGCAATAGCTTTCGACCTCACTAGCCCTGGCATTTTAAAATTTTCTGTGCGGCGAACGATGGATTCAATGGTGACCATACCGCACACTAAGGCTTATTGCCTGGGCTCGTAAGTTCGATAGCTAAAGCGGCTGGAGCCAGACAGCCGTAGCCGGTTGTCCCCACAAATAGGGGTCGCTTGTTGCCAGACGAGCGGCCCTTTCCCCACTCAACTATATTGACAAATATCGATATAGCACTATACTGATATTCGATGAGCGGATCACTAAAAGCTGGAAATGAAAAGGAACGCTGTTGTTGCGGCCAGGATGGTTCCTCGGAGCGTAGATATCCTGGGCTGGAAGAGACAGCCCGGCTGTTCAAGGCGTTGGGCGACGAAACCAGATTGGCTATCCTGCGGCAGCTTCAGGAGCAGGGAGAGGTTTGCGCCTGTAACTTCCTGGCCTGTTGCGAGCTGGCGCAACCGACGGTGTCGCACCACCTGAAGGTGCTGCGAGAGGCCGGCCTGGTGAAGACCGAGAAGCGAGGCCTTTGGGTGTATTACACCCTGAATCCGGAGAAATTGAGTGAAGCTCGTGCATGGCTTTCGGAAAGCGAGTAGCGAGTAGGAGGAAAGAAAATGTCCGGCGAGCCTACCCCTGAAGAGATCAAAGAAGCCGTTCGCCACAGGTATGCCTCGGCAGCTAGGAGCGTGAAGATACGGAAGCAGGCTAGTTGCTGCTCCGACCCTGGCTGTTGTGAATCCAAACCTCAACTGTATGAGTTAAAGGAGTTGCAGCAGCTCCCCGAAGAGGCAGCCCTGGCATCCCTCGGCTGCGGCAACCCTACACTACTTGCTGAGTTAAAACCCGGAGAGGTCGTTCTTGATCTAGGATCAGGTGGGGGTATCGACGTGCTGCTCTCGGCTAAGCGGGTTGGCCCCACTGGTAAAGCTTACGGCTTGGATATGACCGACGAGATGCTGGAGTTGGCTCGCTCAAATGCCGAAGCCGCTGGCCTCTCCAACGTGGAGTTTCTCAAGGGTCAGATCGAGTCTATCCCGCTCCCCGACGCCAGCGTCGACGTGATTATCTCCAACTGTGTCATCAACCTTTCCTTAGACAAGGATGCGGTCCTGGCCGAGGCTTATCGGGTGTTAAAGCCCGGAGGGCGCTTCGCCGTAGCCGATATCGTGGTGCAGGGCGGCCCCCTTCCGCCAGCCGCTCGCCAGATGTTGGCTCTCTGGGCCGGCTGCATCGCCGGTGCTCTCCAGGAAGATGAGTATCGGCAGAAGCTGGAAAGCGCTGGTTTCGCCGACATTCAAATTCAGGTTTTGAAGGTATACGGCAAGGAAAATGTCCCAGAAGAGAGGCTGAGCGCTGCCGCACAGACATTGAAACTGGACCCAGGCACGCAGATCGTTTCAGCCTTCATCAAAGCGGTGAAGCCGGACTCTTCATGCTGTAGCCGGCCGGCTAATGTCTCCGCCTGCTGCTGCAACCAGGTGAAGAGCTACTTCAAGGAGGTGGCCGCTCAGTGGGACGAGATGCGACAGTCCTACTTCACGGAGGATGTGCGAGAGGCAGCTATTGCCAGGGCAAATATTGGCGCAGGCTCGGTTGTCGCCGACGTAGGGACCGGTACGGGCTTCATGATCGCGGGGTTGGCGCCATCGGTGCAAAAAGTCTACGGCTTCGATAACTCGCCGGAGATGCTGGCGGTTGCGGGGGATAACCTGAAGGGACTGGACAACGTGGAACTGCGGCTTTCTGATGGCGACTCGCTGCCGGTTGGAGATGGGGTATTCGACGCGGTCTTCGCTAATATGTATCTGCACCACGCGCCTGACCCTGCCGCGGCTATCATCGAACTGGCCAGGGTGTTGAAGCCCGGCGGGAGGTTGGTACTCACAGATCTGGATAAACACGACCACGATTGGATGCGTACAGAGATGGCCGACCTGTGGAACGGCTTCTCGCGCTCCGAAATAGAGGAGTGGTATCGGGTCGCGGGTCTGACTGACGTAAAGGTCGAATGCACTGGCAGCAGTTGCTGCGGTGAGTCCTGTTGCGGCGACAAGGCAGCTATCACCGTTTTCGTAGCCAGCGGCACCAAGGTTTGACCTCTCAGCTCATCCTGAGAGCGCGGGCAATAAATAGTCAACTGATCTGGTACAATCTCCTGCAGGGGCAGCATTTCGCCAATTCGAAAACCCATGCGATCCATATCAATCAGCAGGTAAGTATGAAGACCCGAATACTGGTTATCGACGACGACCCTTCCATAACCGCCCTGTTGAAGCGGGGGCTCACTTATGAAGGCTACATCGTGGACGTGGCCTCCACCGGCAAAGGTGGATTGGATATAGCCAGGGAGCAACCTCCCAACCTGGTGATCCTGGACGTGATGATGCCGGGGTTGGATGGACTGGAGGTGTGCCGTAGATTCCGCGCCGCCGACCCCAACCTCCCTATCATCATGCTCACTGCTAAAGATGGGGTTGACGACCAGGTGGAGGGGCTGGAAAACGGCGCCGACGATTACGTAGTTAAGCCGTTCACCTTCGAAGTGCTGCTGGCCAGGATTCGAGCGCTGCTGCGGCGTGTCGAGCCAGTTGGGGCTGAGAAGTTGCGTTTCGCCGACCTAGTGCTGGACACGGGCACCCACTCAGCCAGCAGGGGACAGCGAGAGATCGAGCTTACCACCACGGAATACCAGTTGCTGTCCGAGTTCCTTCGCCATCCGCGCCAGGTACTTGCCAAAGAGCAGTTGGTGGACAGGGTCTGGGGTTACGATTTCGACGGCAACTACAATATCCTGGAGGTCTACGTCCGCTATCTTCGGAGCAAGCTCGAGGCGGGCGGTGAAGCCCGTCTGATCCACACCGTTCGCGGAGCAGGCTACCTGCTGAGGGAGCCGTGCGATGGTGAAGAGAGGGAGTAACCTTGCCCCGCGCCTTCCGATCCATCCGCTTTCGCCTGGCTCTGTGGTACGCGGCGCTGCTCGGTGCGATCCTGGTGGTTACCTCGCTCCTTTCCTACAGCTTCCACAGCGCATCTCACTACGATGATGTGGACCGTTCACTGATAGGTACGGCAATCCATACATCGAGCCAGCTAAAGGATAGCAGCGGTGGTTATCGTCTGGAGGAGGGGGTCCAGTTGCCCCCTGTTGAAGAGTTCGTTTCACCGGACGTTTGGGTGCGGTTGTACGATGCCAACGGGAGTCTCCTTTCCTCTTCGGTTAATGCGCCGCGTATTTCGTCGCCGGACCCGCGGATCGTTGCCACCTTGCCCAGGGTTCCCGAGAGTGGGGGTGTGCTGGCTTGGCTCGTCTATCCCCTGATGAATGCAGGGCACCCGGCTATCCATCATGAGGGCGGCTTCGTATCGGTCACGGACCCCAACGGGGGCGGCAGGGCCCGCATTCACGGCATGGCGTTGCGGTCCGGCGAACAGATAGCAGGGTACCTGGAGACAGGAGCGTCACTCGTACACCTGGATGCATCCATGGAGCGACTTACCATGTTGCTGCTGGCTACCTGCTCTCTGGGCCTCCTAGCGGCGCTGTTCGGCGGATGGGCTATTGCGGCCGGTGCACTGAAGCCGGTGTCTGCCATGGCTACCGTGGCGAGGTCGATAGCATCCTCGCGAGGGTTCTCGCGCCGCCTCTCCCATTCGGGCCGGCGCGATGAGCTGGGCCAGTTGGCCACGGCCTTCAACGAGATGCTCGACAGCCTGGAGGGAGCCTACCGGACGCAGCAGCGTTTCGTAGCCGACGCCTCCCACGAGCTGCGGGCGCCCTTGACTGCGTTGCAGGGCAACCTGGAGCTGCTGGAACGGCTCCAGACCTACCGGAGGCGGAGAAGGCTGAGATGATGGCCTGTCTCCGTCAGGAGATCGGTCGAATGAGCAGATTGGTTGCAGACCTCCTGGTGCTTGCCCACGCAGATGCAGGCCAAAAGCTAGCCATAAGGAGGCCGGTGGAGCTAGACAACCTCCTGTTGGATGTGTTCGGCGATGCTCGGATTCTCGCCAAGGGCCAGAAGGTATCGGTTCGGGAATTGGATCAAGTACAGGTTATGGGAGATCCAGACAGGTTGAAGCAGTTGCTGTTGATCCTGGTGGATAACGCCCTCAAATACACCCCTTCAGGCGGAGAGGTATCGCTGGGGCTGCGGAGGAGCAACGGCCGGGTGGAGGTCTTTGTCGATGACACAGGGATCGGCATCTCCAGTGAGGATCAGCCCCACATCTTCGAGAGGTTCTACCGGGCTGATAAGGCTCGCTCACGGGAGATGGGAGGGAGCGGGCTGGGCCTTTCCATCGCGAAGTGGATAGTGGAGCAGCACTCCGGAACCATCGCTGTCACCAGCACCCCCGGCAAGGGCAGCACCTTCACGGTCAGGCTGCCGTTGCCAACCCGCTAGACCGGCTTGAATGCGCAATAGCGAGGGCCGCCTGCTGCCTCCTCATGTAATTGCACCAACCCCTACCCAATCGGTTAACGCTACTCGCCAACTAAGCGGCCTTTCATCGGAGTCTAGCGGGATTGCAATCCGGCCAGGTCCCGACGGCGTGGCTCTTTCTGTTCTATCCGGCCGTCTTTTAGAAGGATCGTCCTGTGGGCGTAACGAGCGTTATCGGGGTTGTGGGTGACGACCAGCACCGTCAGCCCATCCTCGTTGAGCGATTTTAGCAACTCCATTACCTGCATGCCGGTGACGGTATCCAGGCAGCCGGTGGGTTCGTCGGCAAGGATGATTGGAGGCTCGTTAACTATCGCCCGGGCGATCGCAACCCGCTCCTGCTCCCCACCCGACAACTGCCCCGGCAGACGGCGAGATTTATCACCCAACCCGACCCTTTCCAGCGCCTCCTGAGCCAGGTTTGATTGCTCCCTCTGGCTCCGGCGGCTGATCGCCAGGGGCAGCATGACGTTCTCAAAGGCGTTCAGGTACGGGACAGGTGCTGCTGCTGGAATACGAATCCCAGGTACTCGTGGCGAAAGTCGGCGCGACGCTCTGAAGACAGGGCGTAGATATCGATCCCATCCACCATCACGAGACCGGTTGTTGGGGGATTCATTGCACCCAGGATCGTCAGCAGGGTGCTTTTCCCGCTGCCTGAAGGCCCCATTATGGCGACCATCTCTCTCTCTTCTACTCGGAGAGCCACATCCCTGAGCGCCACGGCTGTGAGGCCATTGCCGGCGTAGCTCTTGGTCACGTTTGTCAGTTCGATGAGTGCCATCGGTATCTCCTAAATAGCTGATAGCTATATGCTTCTCAAAGCCTCGGCTGGATCTAACGATGAGGCGCGAAGAACTGGGTAGAGGCTTCCCAGGGTGCCTACCAGCAGCGCAAGGGCTATAGACGTTGCAGCCAGAAGGGGATCCCAGCTTACAGGCACCTCGAGGCGCGCCACCTGAGTCGCTACTAGGGAACTGCCCCACGTTCCAACCGCCCAACCCAGCAAGCCGCTCAGCATGCTCAGAGCGACCGCCTCCGCCAGTATGAGGCGTACCACGTGGCTCCGGCGGAACCCTACAGCTCTGAATATCCCGATCTCCCTGGTCCGCTCGTTGACGTTGGACATCATCGTAGTAAGTACGACGAGCCCACCCACCAGCAGCACTACGCCAGAGATGGCAAGGGAGAAGTTCGCCAACTGCTCCACTGTCTGCTCCCTGGATTTCATAACCTGCGCCAGGGCGGTGACCCGGGCCTGCGGTAGCTTCTCCCCGATCTGTGCCACGATCTCCTCGATGGGGCAGGTAGAGCAGAGAGCGCTCACCTCTATCAGGCTGACGCGGCCAGGCTTGCCCAGCAGTTCCTGGACCGTGGCCAGGTCGGCGTAGATCAATCCATCCTCCTGGTTGCCCACTGGATCCAGCACGGCTGCCACGGTAAACTGCTGCCCCAGGATATTCAGCCTGCTCCTGGGGGACGCTTCGAGTCTGCCGGCTGCTTCGTGGCCGAGGATGATCTGGTCCGGAGCAGATGGTTCCTGCCCGCGCAGGCTCCACCACCTTTTGAGCCTCAGCTCCTGTGGGAAATCCACGCCCACTAACAGGGCGCGGGCACCCTCCAGCTCGACGGCGCTTAGCAGCTTGGGGGCAACGGTGCTGATGTTCTCAGCATTCTTGATGCTCCGTATCCCGGCTACGTCCGCATCGGTGAGCTCATGAACGGCGGAGCTGGCTCCAACGGCCACCCCGCCGTAACTCAAGGCGAGATCGTCGGTTCGGGGGAGCACCAGAATATTCGCCCCATACTGATCGATCTTTTGCTCGGTATCCGCTCTCAAAGCGGCCGTCACAGCGAGCATGCTGACCACTGTCGCCACACCTACCGCCAGCCCGATGACCACTAGTGCAGCCCTGCCCCGGCGACGAGCCAAGTTGTTGATAGCGATAGTGCTGAGCCTCATTGCTACACCCTCGGCTTCCAGGTGGCCACCTTCTGCTCGTCCACGACGATCTTTCCATCGACGACTTCGCTGGGCAAGACCTCGGGAGGATAGCCCTGGCAGCCCCCAGCGATGCCTTTGGATGTCTCCAAATCCCATCGAGAACCGCAGGCGTTGCACACAAGTTGATCGCCATCTATTCGGAAGCTGGTGGAGTTGCACGGCTCGCACATGCGGGTTGCCACCTTGACCGCACCAGCGGGGGTCACATAGGCGAGCAAAGGTGTGGTGATCGCCTCCTGCTTGTAGTTCCAGGCCACCAGTTTTCTGGATTCCACTTCGCCCTGCGAAATGGCGACCTGCCCGTTCTCGGTGACGGCGGTGGTTGCAGCGACCTGCTGGATGGGCGCCGCGGATGCCCTCCTGGTCTCGGCGCTGTTCAAAAACGTTACTCCTACGATTGCAGTTATCAACACCAACCCGCTGATAGCCAGAATTGTCGATGGACTTAAACCTTTCTGTTGGTTCATAGGCTGGGAGGTGCGATCAGTGAACCGGTTTCGCTTCTTGCTCCAACGGCTTGCTTGATATACCGCCAGTCTCGACGCACCGCTTCTGCCCTGTCGCAGACTGTTTTTTCTGGACATACTATCCTTCCTCCTGAAATACACGGGCTCTAGCGACGTTCCACCTCTCGTCTGTGCTTTATCTACACCAGGAGGCGGACGATAGAAGTATCCATCCCCTACCTTAATCGATGGTTAAGCTCGTCTTAGACCGTGCTGAAAGAACAGATCGAGGCCGACTGGGGATGCTGTGGTTCGTTTTCTGGAGAGCCACCCAAGGGCTGAGCCATCCACACCATGCTCTGGCGAAGCTGCAGATGAAGGGCTTTGGTGGCATGGTAGCTTTTGTGGTGGAGAGGCTGGAGCGGATCGACGTCATACTGGATGATCTAAATCAAGTATTGCAAAAAATCTAGGTAACGTATTCAATACACAGGACACAGGACTACTCCCAGTAGCCTATCGACCCGATCGCACGAGCACGTTAATCATGAGGTGTGGAGATGACAGAGAATCCAGCAGTAGCGGAAGCGGTGGAACAGGCCCACCTCTACTTCGCCAACGGTTACAATTGAGCGCAATCGGTCTTGCAGGTGCTGCAAGCCTACTATGGAATCGAGGATCAGGGGCTCTGGCAATTGGCAACGGGCCTCGGAGGGGGGATAGCCCGGCGGGGGTTCGTTTGCGGCGCTGTAACGGGGGGAGCTCTAGCGTGCGGACTGATTACAGCGCAGCAGAGGGGCTCGACGAGAGAAGATCGGAGAGGATTGCGAGATGAAAGCTACTCGAAGATCCAGCAGATGATATGGCGATTCGAGGAGCAGTTCGGAACGGTGGAATGCCGCACCTTGACCGGTTGCGACCTCCTCACGCCGGAGGGGCAAGCGGCTTTCAGCGAGAACCAGATCATGGAGCGGGTTTGCCGTCCAGCCGTTGGTCTGGTGGTGGAAACGTT
>JBMNNU010000095.1:0-11559 GCA_050942695.1 Chloroflexota bacterium | reverse complement strand
ATACATTCCGTTTGAACTTACGGAAACTGGCAGGTAGTGTAGGGAGGAAGTAGCAAGTTGTCAACAAAAACAAGCAACAATCAGAGGGTTTTCTTACAGCCGAGCGCACATCATGTCGTAGTGGCTGCGTGCTGTTCTGCTCGCTCGCGCGTCACACACCGCCGGCCGGGCATCTCGTGCGCTAGCATCAATCCAGGAGACGCCTGGCGGGCGCAAAGGCCCGCCACTACGTTATGGTATTCCAGATTGGCGTATATCGTCTATCTGTGCCCCATCCGGACTCTCACATCATGGCGGCGACCGTCACCAAAGTTTGGTAGCAGATTACCCTGTATCTCCTTGCCGTCTACCCACACCTGAGCAACGCCTTTTGAGATATGCTCGGGGTTCTCTATCTCGATATCGTACACTGCTCTCCGGAAGTTCCGGGTCATCTGGGCCCGATCCCAATTTGCTGGTAAACAAGGATCTACGATCAACCCTCGGGCTGTAGGTCTCACCCCCAGGATCCAATCGGTGCATGCCCTCCACATCCAGGCGGCCGTCCCTGTAGTCCAGGTAAACTCACCCTCTCCGAACTTGGGATGGTCGGGGCCGTAGATGTACTCAGCATAGACGTAGGGGTCTGCTTTGTAAAGGTTGGGATCTTTACCCCGAGTCAGGAAAGAGCTTTCTTTCCAGTAATGGTAAGCCATGTCGCCACGTCCTAGGATACATTCGGCGATCACGGTCCAGGCAACCGTGTGGCAGAAGATAGTGCCGTTTTCTTTGGTGCCGGGAGCGAACCGGGTAATGATGCCGATTGTATGGTCGGGCTCCTGATAAGCGGGCAAGAACAGCGCCGGCCCGTACGGCGTATCCAGCCTATCTTTGACCACGTTCATGACCTGAATTGCCCGTTCACCTTCCGCCACCCCGCCCAGAACTGCCCACGTCTGAGCGTTCAGGTATACAACGCCCTCGGTATTGGTGTGGCTGCCCAGCAATTCACCGCTGTCTTTGCTCGCTCTCCAATACCAATCGCCATCCCAGGCGTACCGGTTGATAGCATCTTTGGTGCGTCGATACTCCAGCATAACCCTATCTCTTGACCGCACGTCACCCAGGGTATCGAACAGATCACCTACCTCCCTCAGCATCCAGGCCAGGAAGTGGCTGTTCATAATGCTTTCACCTCGGCCGAGCATGCCGACGAAGTTGAGACCATCGTTCCAATCCCCTGCACGAATGAGAGATAAGCCCCTTGGGCTGCGCTGTTTGAGCGCGTAGAACAACCCGCGGATCATATGCTCCCTCACCGTGCCCGATCCGGCATCGAGGTAGGGGACCATTTCTGACAGGAAATCCACGTCACCGGTTTCTTTGAAATAGTTGAGTATGCACATCACCAACCAGAGGGGGTCATCCGAGTGCCCGGTTACAGCCCCTATGTTGGTGAGCGGGTCCCAGTTGTGGATTGTGCTCCCGTTTGCGAACTGATGGGAGATGATCGACATGGTCCTCCGCTTGGCCATCTCCAGGTCGTTGGGTAGCACCCCAAGGATATCTTGAGAGAGATCGCGGAAGCCCATGATCGAGCCGCCACCTATGTAGTAAGAGGCCATCCGAGCCCAGTGTGCGGTAATCCAGGTCTGATACTTGTTCCAGACGTTCACCGACAGATCGAACTCCGGGTCCGGCGTCCGAACGGTGAGTTTTTCAACGTAATCCGCCCAGAAGCGGCGCAGATCGCTGAAAGCGTGGATCACACGATTGGTATCCCGGTATTTGTTCGTTATCCTGGCTGCCTGCGCCTTATCATCCTTTGGGATAGATCCTATGGTTATGTGGAACTGCACCTCCTGGCCGGGATCCAGCTCCAGGGTGTGCTGGAAGGCCCCGATAGAGTCGTAACCTGCCCCTTGGCTATTAGTGCAGCTTCCACGCTCCACTACAGCGGGATTCTGCCAATCCCGGTAATCCCCCAGGAACGCGTTCCTGACGCAGTCGAATCCCTGGAAAGGAATACTGGTGGTCATGAAAACGTACTTGTTCCACTCGATATTCGGGGTTTGGCCTACCGCCAGGCTTACTGTTGGCCAGTACCGTTTGCTGGCGTAGATAATCCCGTCACGAAGCTCAACCTCGTTAAAAAGCACGTGGAAGGTACGCTCGGCCAGGTCCGGGGCGTAGCTGGACAGGGTCCACTCGGCATACGGGAACAGGCTTAGCCTGCGACGGCGATTGTCGCGGTTGCGAACAGTCACAACCCAGAACTCAACGTTCTCATCCTGAGGGACAAAGTAGAGAATCTCGCCTTCGATATCCTGCGTTTGGGATTTGATTTTTGTGTAGCCCAATCCATGGCGAGCCTCGAAGTGCTGAAAGGGTTTCATGCAAGGCTGCCAGTTGATGCTCCAGTAATCACCGCTCTCATCGTCTCGAACGTATACATACCGCCCTGGTCGATCTTGCTGGATTGCCTCTCCCGGAAACCATCTGTGTATCCGGTCATATCCAGAGCCGTGAATAAAGGAGTATCCGCCCCCCGTATGCGATATGAGCGCACAGTACTCTTCATTGGAAAGGTAGTTCGACCAAGGCCGAGGGGTATCCGGCCGGTTGATAACGTACTCCAAGCCATCCTCGGAAAAATGTCCGTACTCGTTCTCTATGCGAGGTGGTTTCTCCAACACCTGATATACCATCGTCCTGACCCCCGGTGATCGGTAGCGAGTCGCCGCTCGAAAGGCGCAATTTGTTCAACAAGCAAATCGATTTGAGCAAGTCCAATGCCACTACACTGGCACGCCCGTTGCCTCCTGATGATTCCACGCTATAGCGTGGAGATGCAGGGAGGTGCTGTAATGAGTCAACACAGGGGCGGTAAGCCTGCCATCCATAGGGAAACTGCAGATAAGCTGAAGACACGATTCGAATGGCTGCAGTCGTTCACAGATGACGAGCTGAGAGAGATCAGCTACTGCACTGCCGAAGAGTCCATGAAGGGAGACGAGCTCTACTTCGACATCTCTCAGCCCGAAAGGGGCATCGTCCAGGGACAGGAGGGTCTGCGCGTTCCTGATGGATCCTGCTTAGTCCCAAAGAGCGAAGTACCTCGAAATCTCTGGGATAAACTGGTTGGACCATATTCCTAGAGGGGGAGAAGCTATTAGCCGTCAGCCATCAGCTTTCAGCTTTTATCGCTGACAGGCGATGGCTGGCGGTAATAACTTACTATATGTCCATCCGGTATAGATCTTGGTCATTCAGGGGAGAGAGCGCTGCACTGGATGAGGGGATGAACCCTCCGAGTTCAGAAGCGCAAGGAGGCGACAGTGGCAATAACTGTAAAAAGCAACGATGATCTGTTGGGACAAAACCCTCTCCCACAATACAACTCGGACGAGCGCCGTTACAGTGTTCACGTGCGGGAAACTCTCTTAAAGCTGATCAAGGGCGAGGTCGATGTACTGGACCTGATGGCCAAATATTATCGAGACCCGAACCGTCTGGGAGCTGTGCCTGTACCCGATTCGGTAGACCCAAAGGCGCTCCGGATATCCAAAGTAGAGGAGATTTTGTCAAACTCCATCCGCTTCCTCTATGACGGAACGGAGGGGGGGACAATGGCGCAGGAAGAGGACGCGAAATTAGGGGTTATCAAGCAGGTACGCGACTTCCCGACCCGATTCCCTCACATCGTCATCGAAAGGACGGATGTATTCGACGGAGAGAACGGCGAGTTGATACAGAGCAGTTGGTGTGTACACAGGGTGCAGAACCAGCGCAACAGCATCCGCATCAACCGGGCCCTGGACATTATGAATTTGGGATTCGCGATTCTACAGTGGGGTCGTTAGCCCTTTCCGCTCCATCCTGAGAACCAGCTCCCCCACCCCCGTGATGGGCGGAGCGGAGAAGAGCGGCTGAAGCTCCCCCCCGTAGATGTGAGACCGGGTTATACTGTTGCGCCAAGACATGTAATCGTCGACGGTATCCCATTCGGAGAGGACTACAAAGCTACCGCTTCCATCGGCTACACGGATCAACTCTCTCGCCCGGAAACCTGGCTGGGATTCGAGATCGTCGAAGGCTTCCTCCCATCGTCTTTGAAACTCCTCCTCCTGCCCCGGTTCCAGTCGAATCAAGAACATCGCCCTGGCCGCCATACGTCACCTCCAGCAGCATCTCTAATCTGCCCAAGCGGCACTTTCTATGCCAACCTGGTAGATACTGTTGCGTTGGATACGATCAGAACTTGATCGTATCCAACGCAACACGGAGGATCGCTATCCCTCGATAATCGACGGCAGCGGCAGTCGGGAGCCAACCTGCCTGTATATCCCCTGAAAGCCTCCCCCAGGAACCACCAGCACATGTATCGTGGAGATCTTGCTGCCTCTCACCGAATACAGATGGGTTTCGCCGGGCAGGGCAATCCGTTTACCCGTGGCTTTTATAACAGGCAGGTCCGGCACCGGCACTATCAGGTCACCCGTATGGGTGCCGGTGAAGTGCGCTGTTGCGCGGATCACCCCCGCTTCTTCCTGGATGTCGGTCAGATTGTACGACCAGTCGGGGAAGGCTGCCAGGATTCCACGTTGGGTGTCCAGGTACTGATCCCTATACATGGGCAGCGGCGTCAAGCCACTCATGGTGAAGTCGTCGGATAGGAAAGTGGCGGCTTTGTCCACATCGCCCGACTCCATCGCCGCTATGAACTCATTGACGATCTCCACCGGCTTCATCGCTTGGTTTTTTTCCGTTTTCACGGTGTAATGCCCTCCCAAGAACGATTCGATTCAACAGCGCTACCTGTTGGCATCCACGCCCGGCACGTTTCGCGCCAACAGCCGAGCCACTGGGGGTGCTGCCAGCAACGCTATCGAACAGCCGAGTAACAAGCCGCCTACGACGTCGCTCAGCCAGTGGTCGCCGATGTAGAGGCGGGTAAAACCGAAGAAGAGTACCAGAGGAATCAGCCCAAGCGCGGCTAAACGCCGCCACACTCTACCCTCATTCCAGAGGAGCACGGCCAGGAAGCAGAAGAAGAACGCGGTTCGAAGGGCGTGACCGCTAGGATAGCTGCCATTGAGCGTCATCCCAAAGAATGGATAGAAGGTATCGCGGTGGAACTCCAGGAGAGGCTCCGTGGGTTGGTTGACGAAAAGCTTCATTGCCACCTCAACAGCGATCCCGATTAAAAAAGCCATGGGCGCCAGGGACCAGCGGCCGACTTCGCGCCGCCACAGCAGCAGGCTTCCAACCACTGAGTACAAAAATGACGTCTGGCTGGCCATTAGCACTCCGGTAACAGTGGCACAAGCAATCAAGAAATCCAGATCGAGCTCATAAAAAATCCGCTGCGCAAAGCCTAGGTCGATGTCGGCCAGGAGGCGAGTGTGGACCAGCATCGTTAAGCCGAAGAAGAGCGCGAGAAGGAGCAGCGCCACGGCTCCCTCGCGGCTGCGAACGATAGGGCGAGTAGAAGCGCCGTCTAATTGCGACAATCTCAACTATCCCTCATTCCGAAGTGTCCGGCTTTCGATGCTCTATTCTTCTTACCTCTGCGGCACCTTCTAACTAAGTCCATGCGGTTCACTTCCACTGCGCCAAGGAGCAGAGCAAGCGCCCTCCGGCATGGGATCAGATCGTAGTGTGGGAGGGTGGGGTGATCCTGGAACCATTTTCGGTGTAGGCCGATGGCCTTGGCCATGGCATGCAACTCCTGCAACCCGGCCTCTGTTAGGTCGTCGGTCATCATGTGGCACCAGTTCTTGATGGGCAACCCGCAGTTGGGGTAGCTTCTGAGGGGGTCTAGAAGGATCATGCTTTCATCTTCCACCATCGCTCTGGCTGCTGAAACGGTCGGGTGGTCAGCCTCTTAGCTTCTTCTCCTTGACCGTGATCGCAACCCCAGGCACCGTCGCTAACAACATACAGGCTGTGACAGCAGTGACCGTCGGGAAGCCCGCAACATCGAGAATCCACCCAAGGAACACGGGTCCTATCACTAACCCCAGATCGCCTATGAACCGGTTTACGCTGATAGCAAATCCCAGACGGCCAGGGTGCACAGCGTCAACTACCATTGTAGTCGGCAGGCTGTTGCCAAACCCGCCGAGGGAAATGATTGTAAGGCATAGGGCAAAGGCGAACAGATCTTCAGCAAGGGTGAAGCCCAGGGTTCCGGTTACGAGAAAGGCGACACCGGGATAAAGAATGGCCTTTCTTCCGTAGCGATCCGAGGCTACGCCACTCACTACAGTGACGAAGAAGCGGATAACAGCAGCCCCTCCCAGCAGTATGCCCAGGGTTCCAACCTCGATGCCCAATTCCGTCCCACCATAGACGGGCAATACAGAATTACGGAACCCCATATTGCTGACAGTAAACACGAATGTCGTGAAGTTGATGGACACCAGATTCCACGGAATCTGCCAACCAGGATGCTGTTCCGGTGTTGTCTGTTGTATCTCCTTTTTAGTGGAAGGTAGGAAAGCAGATCTGAGACTTCCTCTATTACAGAGTAGCGAAACCATGAGGAGCGCCAGGCAGGACATGGCAGTACAGAAGAGGAAGGCTGCTCGCCAGTTGAAAAGGCTGGCGGCCAGTCCACCGATGGCAGGGCCAAAGGAGACCCCTCCTAACAGGCTGGCCTGGTAAAAACCTATGGCTCTGCCCTTGTCACCGGCGCCGGCTAAGCGCGAAACGGTGAATAACAAAGTCACCAGGCAGAGCGCCGTCCCTATGCCGGTGACGAGTCGGGCAGCCAGTAAAAAATAGTAATCAGGAGCAAATCCGCAGCCGGCTGACCCCCCAGCAATCAGCACAATCCCTAAGCATAGAACCCAGGTACGATTAACCCTATCCAGGAAATAGCCGAGAGGCAGATCGGTGACAAGACGGGCGAGACCTAGCACCGTGACCATCATCCCGATCTGCCAGGCGGTGAGGGTGAACTCCCTCATTATCTCGGGGAGAATAGGCGAGACGATCCCCAACCCCAGTTCCACGACAAAGGCTATGGCGAAGAGTGGGTATAAGTCTGACATCCTGGCCTGCGCAGCTCGACTACTTTCCTGCTCACCCTCCGCAGGCGTCAGTTTCTCCAGGGATCCCATCGCCGCTCCTTTATTCTATTCACGACCCTCAAGGGATCGTCCCTAGGAAGGAGAACCTTTTCGAGCGAACTTCTGGAAGGTATGGCAGTCCTCGGGCACCAGTCCGGCCTTGCCGGCGAAGGTGTAGGTTACTTCCGCCACGTAGATATCTCCCCGTGAATCCACTCCGATCCCATGGGGGGCGCAGAACTGGCCGGGCGCGCAGCGGTCGGCGCTTCCCCAGCGAGCCAGCACCTTGCCTTTCGGATCGAGCACGCTCACCCTGCCGGGCTTATCTTCTGTGATGGGGCCGTGAACGAAGGATCGCTGTCCCACTCTCCACCACAGCTCTGAGACGTAGATCAGGCCATCTTTATCTGTTGCGAGACCGGTAGGCCGCTGTACGTGAGTCCAGCTTTCCAGGAACTCGCCGTCGGGGCTGAAGAACTGGATCCTGTCGTTCTCTCGGTCGGCCACCAGCACCCGTGCATCGGGGAGGACCAGGATATCGTGTGGAAGGTAGAATTGGCCGGGCCCTGTGCCGGGCTCGCCCCAGGACTGGATAAGCTCGCCGGTAGGAGAGAAACGATGGACGCGCGCGTTGCCGTAGCCGTCCGAGACGTAGATCTCGCCGTTTGGGGCGATGGCGACGCCGGTGGGGCGATTAAAGGGCGGACCTCCGTGGGTGATGCTGGCTACACCCTTGCTTTTATCGTATCCGGTATCGGAAGCAACCCCCGGTGTACCCAATGTCATCAATAGTTTGCCATCTGGAGTGAACTTTCTGATCGTGTGGTCACCGTCGTCAGCGGTATAGATACAGCCATCGGATGCGAAGCGGATGCAATGGGTGCGGGGTGTGAAGATCCCCTCACCCCAGGAGGTCACGAAGGTTCCATCCTGTTCGTAGACGATTACGCGGGCATCGCTCCGCGTAATCACGTAGACCCGGTCGTTGGAATCGATCGCCGCGCCGACACAATCTTTGTGGATGTACCCCTCGGGAAGCTTCTCCCAACCTTGAACAAGTTCGTAGCTCAGCGTGTTTGACAAGGCACTTCTCCTAAGCAAATGTGTTGTTCATTGGTATGCGCCCGAAATAAAAAAACCCGCGACCGGGGGGTGGGGTTGGCTGCCAGGCCAGGATTCGAACCTGGATAACGGGATCCAAAGTCCCGAGTCCTACCATTAGACGACCTGGCAATATGGGGTTGACCCGCATAAATACCGACCAGACCGGTATCTAAAGGGATTTTACCACATCTTTGGCTTTCTGTCTCAACACATCTACCTGGTCCATTTATGGCCAGACGTCGAACCTAGGGGTCACCTACGCGCCTACGCGGCTGGACGGTTGGGAAGGGATATGGTGCGCCTCCCCTTGCAGATCGCCCAGTCCAGATCAGTCTCCAGAGGGGCCAGACGTTCAGGAGCGCTTTCAGTCACCAGTACGTCGTCGGTTATTCTTACGCCGAACTGCTCCAAATAGACGGCTGGCTCAAGGTTATGTACCATCCCAGGCTGAAGGAAATCAGGCGAGACCGGATGAAGCCGCGGCGGCCGATTGCGAGATATTGCTTGAAACCCCACACCATGCCCTAGACTGTGCTTGAAGCCAATCCCATACCCCCTATCTGTCAGGATGGACCTCGCGGCGATATCTACACCCGCTGCGTGTACACCGGCGCGCTCCACCGCCAACGCTCGATCCATAGCCTCCAGGCATACCTCGTAGGCTTTACGCTGCTCCCTGGAGGCCTGCCCCGCGAAAAAGGTGCGGGCGATCTCAGCCCAAAACCCATCCAGATACACCTCCAACTGCACCAGCACCTGGTCACCCCGGAGGATCTCTCGGCCCGAGGTGTGCCCAAAGGGCAGATAGGCATGCTCAGTCCTGGGGCCCGACAGGACGTGAACGAACGGTTGCACCCTCCTCACCGGCTCCAATCGGTGCCCTGCAGCCAGCACCGCTGAACTAACGATCCCTGCCAGGTCACACTCTCTCATCCCCGGTCGGAGCGCTGATCTTGCAGCCATCATCCCCTGGGCGGCGACCAGGTTGGCCAGTCGCACCAGCTCGACCTCACGCCCCGACAGCACTGCACCCAACTGCTCCAAATCCCCATCAACCGGCCGCCACTCCGCGCCTCCGAAAGCCTCCTGGAGCAGTTGAACGGTACTGGCTGATGGGGTGGCCATCTGGGTGTAGGAGGTAGGCACCAGGTCGTAATCGTGTTCGTAACCGATCACGCACCCCAGCATATCCCGCTCCCGAGCAAGCTGGGCTAGCATAGGCTCCGCCGCGACGGCTAACGTTACCAACTGAAGGAGTGAGTTAATCTCGAAGACACGAACATCCGCTACCCATCCGCTCCTGGCCAACTCCTTCTCGGAGTCTGGAACCAGCAATACGGGGTCTCCCTCCAAAGGGAAGAAGGCGAATGAGTGACCCAGAACCGGGGCGTAGCCGGTTAGCATCAGGACGTTGTGGGGTAAAAGGCAAAGCAAGGCATCCAGGCCTGAGGCTCGCATCCGGTCGCGTATCCGCCGTAGCCGTTGAAGGTCCGGGTTCATGGAAACATCTCAAAGGGTCAGCTATTGGCAGCCCTACTGAGAGCGTAGGCCGCCGGCCTGCACATCTAGAAATCACCGTAGGGAATGAGCTGTCCCCCCCTTCCACATCTTGGAACGGTTGAGCGGCAGGGGATAAACCCCTGCCCCACGGACACTGGCAGGAGGCTGCCCTCGTTCCCAGAAGGCACCTTCCGGCGCTTATTCAGAATTCCCAACTCCTGCAGCTATCTCTGCCCCTGCTGACCCTGTTGCTGGCCTACACCGATCTGCTGGGATTGGCTGCTCCCATGTTGCACCTTGATTCGCTTGGGCATCGCCGCCTGAGACTTAGGTAGCTTCAACTTGAGCAACCCGTTCTCGAACCTCGCATCGGCCTGATCGGGAGTTACGGGGAAGGGCAGCGAGATCGTACGGGTGAACTGGCCGGATTGCAGCTCGTGAAGATACCAGTTCCAGCTTGAAGCCTCCTCTTTGTCCATTTCACTCTGAATGGTCGCGCGGATGGTCAGGGTGTCGTTGGTGACGCTGATATCCACATCCTCCGGCTTTGCTCCAGGGACCGCAGCCATCACGATCAGCTCATCCTGGCGTTCGAACATGTCGATGGGCATAATGCTCGGGACCATGCGGCCGCCGCCCGTCCGGCCAAAGGCTTCATCGATCATCCTGTCCATGGCATCTCGGAGGGTCATCAGCCGGGTGAAAGGGTCGTATCTGGTAATAGCCACGCTTCTGTTCCTCCTGATTGTCGGATTGTTGATAGAAAAGGATCATTGCAACAACCTGCAAGATCAATACCTCCTAATAACCAACGGCCCACCGCGGCACGGGGATTGCTGTTCAACAAGTTGGGTCGTGATGCTGCCAGGAGCAGGCCCGTTTATCGACAAACCGCCGCCTGGGCACACCGGATATCAAAATGCGGAGGATCCCGATGTCGCACATCGAAATCGACAAGACAGTACAGATGATGGTCGATAACGCATCCCAACTATTGAAAAGCCACGGATTCGAAATCGTCACCGAGGACAAGAAGCTGTTCCCCTATTTCACCCCAGGCCTTGCGGCTATGAAAAGTGGCCGGCTTCTGGTGTTCAACATCTCGGCATTCCCAATTCAGGGCGTGTTTCAGGAAGAGATCTCGACGATCCAGAGCTATTTCCAGGAGGCCGTGGAGACCAATACCCCCGAATCCGATCCAAGAGTGGCGTTCATCGAGAAGGTAGCCGTGGTCCTAGCTCCCGAATCGATAGAGGGGCAGGCGCCATCTGGCGATATCCACTGGATAGGTATCGGCAGTCCCAGCCAGCTTGCAGACAGGCTGCGCCAAGAACTTTCATTGTAGAGCGGATCGAAAATGAACCAGGACGAACTGGTCAACCTATATCGACAGATGCTATTGATTCGGCGCTTCGAAGAGAAGGCGGCTGAGATGTACGCCATGGGCAAAATTGGGGGGTTTTTGCACCTGTATATCGGGGAGGAGGCGGTAGCCGTAGGCGCAGTCTCTGCCCTGGCGAAAACGGACCACCTGGTCACTCACTATCGGGATCACGGCTACGCCCTGGCAAAAGGTGCCGACCCCAAGAAAGCAATGGCTGAGCTGTTTGGGAAATCTACCGGTCTCTCTAAGGGCAAAGGGGGCTCCATGCATTTTGCCGATGTCAGCAAGCACTTCTGGGGTGGATACGCCATCGTGGGAGGGCACCTCCCCCTGGCCACCGGCATCGCCCTCGCCAACCAGTATCAGAACAACCAGGAGGTGGTGCTGTGCGTTCTAGGCGATGGGGCCACCAACATCGGCGAGTTCCACGAGTCGCTCAATCTGGCCGCCCTCTGGAGACTCCCCATTGTTTACCTGGTGGAGAACAACTCCTACGGCATGGGCACCCATCTGGCT
>JBMNNU010000094.1:0-11578 GCA_050942695.1 Chloroflexota bacterium | reverse complement strand
TAATGAACAGGGAGTCCAGCTCGATATGGAACACTCTGCCAAGGATAGAGAAAGTTCCAAGCACAATCAGGGCGTCGTGGACTAGCGCAAGAACCGCGCATGTGCCCCACCTGAATGAGTTCTTCACCCTGCGGAATGCGTAAGCTATGTAGAGCAAAATCCCCACGGAGGCAGCCGCTACGGCTATTATTGCGTTTCGCACTATCTCCGATGCGATAAGAGGTGAAACGGAGTCGAAAGTCAGCACATCCATGTTGCCAAACTTCTGCTCTAGAGTTTCCTCTATCTTCTGGCGCTCCGAGATCTCGACCACCGCACCTGAGGCGTCTTTCTTTTCACCAGCCAAGGTATACGTCCGAATCAGATAGGTGGTTCCTTCTCCGGCACCGCTGCTTCTCTGAATCATCGCCTCCGGATGGCCGAGCGTGGTGAACTCGCTTCGCAGCGCCGATTGATCCACCTCTTGGTCGAAGCGGACCGTCATTATCGACCCGCTCGAGAAGTCGATACCGGGTCGCAACCCACCGGGCAATATGAGTGATATGACACCGGGCAGCAGCAGCGCAAGGGAGATCAGGAAAAAGTAGTATCTCTTACCAACGATATCAAGTAACATCTGACGGCTACCCCCTAGTTTCCTGAGCTGCCGGCAACGCGGCCGCCGGTGGTTTTTCCATGCCAAATAGCCAGCTACTGGTAGCAATACCGCTTCTGACGAGCATCAACAGGAATGTCCTAGTTACCGTGATGGCCGAGAACATGCTGGTAATCACACCCAACCCTAGAGTTATGGCAAATCCCATCACGATACTGGCACCAAAGTTAGAACCGAACCAGTACAAGATCACACAGGTGATGATTGTGGAGATGTTGGAGTCCCTGATCGAGGGCCAGGCACGATCGAATCCGGCATCGATCGCTGCCCCAAGGGTCTTGCCCGATCGAATCTCCTCCCGCATCCTCTCGAATATCAGGATGTTGGCATCCACCGCCATACCGATAGAAAGGATAAAACCCGCGATACCGGCAAGGGTTAACGTCACAGGGATCAACTTGAATTCAGCCAAGGTGAGTATCGTGTAAATCGCCAGGGCAAGAGACGCCAGCAAGCCGGGAAGCCGATAGTAAACGATCAGGAAGATCATCACAGCGAGGATACCGATCTGCCCGGCAATCAGACTCTTGGCAACAGAATCGCTTCCCAGTGTTGCGTCCACATCTCGCTGCTCTACAACATCGACCGGCACGGGCAAGGCACCAGCGTTCATCTGGATGGCTAGATTCTTTGCTTCGTCCAGCGTGAACCGGCCATGGATTACGCCCTGCTGGGAGATGACAGCTTCCACAGTCGGGGTAGAAATCGCTTCATCATCGAGGAATATCCCTACCGGCTTATACAGGTTGCGCCGGGTGATCTCCTCGAACATTTTTGCGCCTTCATCGTTGAATTGGAAGCTGATTTCCGGCAGACCCGTTGTGGGATTGAAAACTACATCAGCGCGCTTGAAGAACTGGCCGGTCAGCTCTTTCTCCTGCCCATCGGCGCCAACAGCCTTAGCGACTACCCATTCCGGCTGGTTTGTCTCCTGGTTGAACACCTGCTCCCGAAAGTCCATCTGGGCTGTCTGGCCGATAAGGCTTTTGGCTTGCTCGATATCTTTTACTCCAGGCAGCTCGACGATGACGCGATCCTCGCCCTGCGCCTGGATTATCGGTTCGCTAACTCCATAGGCATTGACCCGCCGCTCTATCACACGAATAAGGCCCGAAAGGGCGTTCTGTCGATCGGCAACATCAACCTTCGACATATCAGCCTGAAGCAACAGATGCGTCCCACCTACGAGGTCCAGACCTAGTCTAAAAGGTCCGCGCTCGAACTCCCAATCGCCAATTTTGATGTGAATACCGCTACCTTTCGGCAAAGCATCACCACCGGGGAGATAGTTGCCCGGATTAGATGGCCAAATGGTAATAAGCGCAAATATGCTTAGCAGAACTATGCCGACGAAAGTGATTAGAACATTTCTTCTCATTGGCAAGAACGCCTTTCGGGCGGGCGGGTCCCCGCCAAAATGATCTCTGACATCGAAGCGTTATTAGATAACATGATGGTGTCTGTTTGAAGCACCCAGGCGATCAACACAAAGTGAGGACTTGGCCCTAGCCAGTCCTCCTAAGGTGATGCCTGTAGTGGGCCTGGAGATAGGTGTCCCCCTGACCTCTGCCCCGGAAGTATAGCTCCAGGTAAAACTGATTGTCAATTTCAGCTTGCCTCGACCTCACTCTTCGCTTCCTCCACCGGTTGAGAAGGTACCTTCCTGAGTAGATCCATACTTGGCAAGCGATCGATGAATAGGATGCCGTCCAGGTGATCAATTTCGTGCTGGAAGACGTGAGCGAGCAAACCATCGGCTTTGATTTTTATCTGCTTGCCTCGCCGGTTCTTTGCTTTCACCTTTACCGCTTCAGCTCGCTTGACATTCGCAACGTATCCAGGGATCGATAGACAGCCCTCCTCGGGTTCATATTCCCCGCTGGACTCCACAATCTCTGGATTACACAAAACGTAAAGCTGATCTTCGACGTCCACAACGACTATGCGAAGAGGCACCCCTACCTGAGGCGCTGCAAGCCCCACACCGGGCGCGTCGCGCATGGTGTCGACCATATCGTCGATTAGCTCTTGTATAGATTGATCGAATCGGGAGACTTTCACCGCCTTTTGCCGAAGAATCGGGTCACCCAATAGCACGATGGGTCTAATTGCCATGCAAGAATAAACCTCCCTCGACCTTTCCGGATTCGGGAAAGGTATTTACGAATTTTACCCTAATAATCGTGTCAGGGCAAACTAGCGACTCCGTCGAACCTCTCAAGCAGTCCAGCCACGATCTTCGCAGCCTCTACCACCTCATCCAACTCGATGTATTCAAGCGCGCTGTGGGCTTGCTGAATCGATCCCGGGCCAAAAACTACCGTATCTGTTCCCTGGAGGGCGATCTTGCTGCCATCGGTACCGTAGTTCACCCCCGCTATCCGCGCTTCCCGTCCAGCCTTTCGAACCTCGTCTGCCAAGGCTCTAACTATCGGGCTGTTCTGATCGGTTTCCATAGCCGGATCGAGCAACAGGGGCTCCTCGACCACCAGATGGCCGGGCATGAAACTCTCTAGTCTGGCTTTATGCTCGTTCCAGACAGCCTCGGGATCCTCTCCTGGAAGAGTTCGTCGGTCGATATCTATAGTGCAATGCTCCGGCACGACATTGATAGCGGTTCCACCGCGAATTAGAGATATACAGAGCGTAGCTGGCCCAACCAACGGGTGGCGCTTTTGCCCGGTTTCTGGTTCTAACTCCCTCTTGATAAAGCCGATCACCTCGGCCATCCGCTCAATGGCGTTGTCGCCTTCCCAGGGCGTTGAGCTATGGGCTGCCTTGCCGAGGGTAGAAACCTGATATCGCACCATCCCTTTATGCGCAACAACGAGAGCGAGATCGGTGGGCTCGCCCACGATAGCGGCGAAAAACGGACCTCGGCTCTTAATCAACTGGTTAACGCCCCTGAACAGGTGTTCCTCGTCCATAGTGCCAGCTAGGGTTACCGACACTGGAGGCTTTATTCCCCGTTTTTGCAGGTCTGCAATAGCCAACATAAATGAGGCAAGCGACCCTTTAGTGTCACAGGCACCACGTCCATAAAGGCGACTTCCATCGATTCTTCCGCTGAAGGGATCTTCGAGCATACCGGCAACTTCGACGGTATCCAGGTGGGCCTCCAGCAGAAGTTCACGGCTGGTATCCACACCCTCCAGCGTAGCGATAACATTAGGTCGGCCTGGAAGCACCTCTTCGAGACGCGCAGGAATCCCTTGCATCTCCATCCATCCTCGGACAAAAGAGGCGATCTCGGATTCGGCTGGTGCGTTGTCCCCTCGCGGGTTTACGCTAGGAATGCGTACCAGTCGCTGCAAAAGGTCGGCGGCGGCGGCTCGGTCTATCATGATCCCACCTCTACACTCCGGACTTCAACGAAATTATATGACATCAGGCTATGCTGTTGTTGATCGTCCATGCAGGTAACATGGGCGGCCTCCATTTTCGAATGAATTGTTCAAAAACGGGCATGATTTTGGCAGCTTGCACTGTTATAATGGGATGCCCATCAAGTAGAAGCTGCTGAAAGGTACCCGAGTCACTCGGGATGTTGCCATTGTCCGATTCCAACAGATCATATCCTCAACAACACTCATCGCATGCCGCCTCGAGCTTAGCCAAAAGTGCGGATTACGAAAGTCCCTGTTGCTCTTTAGCCAGTGGACAGGCTGAGATTGTCGATTTCGATCTCGATGTAGACCCAGCGGGAAGTAGAGCCCTGAACGGGCAGCTATTCCTTGGGCTGGACATCGGCTCGGTAAACGCGAGGCTCGCCGTAGTCGATGCATCGGGTAAGTTAGTGCGCTTGGACTCCGAGCGGATTCAACGAGGGCCAGCCAGCGCTGTAACATCCTTATTGGATCGCCTCCGGGAGGTTACACCTCCGACTTCAATAGCTGGTGCGGGGGTATCCGGTTCAGGCCGGGAGATCTATAGCGGCCAGGAAGGCTGGCAGACTTACAGCAGCCCATATTCGGCAATAATGGGAGTGCTGTGGGACCAATCCGAAGTCAAGACCATAATCGCCATTGGCGGCCAATCAGCCCTTGTAATCGGGCTATCGGGCGGATTGGAGAAACCGTGGCGGGTAGCCAGATCTCCCCTGTGCGCTGCTGGTACCGGACGTTTCATTGAGCAGCAGGCCTATCGCCTGGGGATACCGATCGAAGAGTTTGGTGCTAGGGCTTTGGAGTGGGATTCCCCGCCACCGCGCATCGCTGCGCGATGCAGCGTCTTCGCCAAATCGGATCTCATCCACCTGCAGCAGAAGGGATGGCCAATACCCGCTATGCTCGCTGGCCTGTCCGACAGCATTGCTCGAATGATCGTCGCTCAATGGAGAGACAATTTCGAGCAACCCATCTACTGCATCGGGGGAGTTGCGGCAAATCAAGGTGTGGTCAGGGCGCTCTCAGACGTACTGGAGATTCGCCAGATCATCGTCCCGAAATACCACGCCTACCGGGAGGCCATCGGGGTCGCGCTACTCGCGCGGAAGTCTCCTATCCAGCCACACAACCTGTATCCGCTGATCGAGCGTGACGAAAATCTGTTCTTCATCCCGCGTCGACTCGAAAAGGTGGTCACACATAACGGTTGGGAGCCAGCCGAGCTAGGTCAAACGGTTACCGAAGTGGCTGTTGGAGTAGATGTAGGCTCGACGAGCACTAAAGCTGTCGTGATCAGCCTTACCGGCGACGTTCTAGCCAAGAGCTATCTGATGACCGCTGGCCAGCCGCTGGAAGCGATCAAGCAGGTAATGGCCGAACTCGCGCCCCAAGTCGAGGGGAAAGTGCAAGTCAAAGCAGTTGGCGTTACCGGCTCCGGCCGATACCTCGTCGGAAAGTTTATCGGGGCAGACCTGATAAAGAACGAAATCACAGCGCAGACCAGAGCAGCCCTCCAGATCGATCCGTTGGTAGATACCATCTTCGAGCTTGGTGGGCAGGATTCTAAATACGTTTACCTGGAAAACGGCACCGTCCTGGATTACCAGATGAACAAAGCCTGCGCCGCCGGCACCGGCAGCTTTATCGACGAGCTTGCGGAACAGTTGGGCATATCGACGCGGTCCGGAGAGTTCGCTCGACTCGCTTTTGCCGCGGACACCCAATTGGACCTCGGCGAGAAGTGTACCGCCTTTATGAGCCAGGCCGTCACGTCAGCGCAGCACTCCAGCGTTTCACTGGAGGTTATCGTGTCCAGTCTAACCACATCCCTGGCAAAGAACTATCGGTCAAAAGTGGTGAGCAACCGCAGGGTCGGCAACCGCATCTTTTTAACTGGAGCGGTTTTCTACAATGACGCTGCAGTAGCAGCTTTCAAAGCCGAGTTCCAGGGCAAGACGTTGGTCGTGCCTGAGCACAAAGAGGTTACCGGGGCTATCGGAGCAGCCTTACTAGCTCTGGAGAACCAGAAAGAGGGCGTCAGGTCGGATTTCAAAGGGTTTTCAACCGTCGCCCAGGCAACTTATAAGCTTACCAACTTCACTTGCAACCGGTGCGAGAATAGTTGCGCTATCAGCGTTATGACCACCGATTCAGGGGCTAAGCTGTACTACGGATCGCGCTGCGATCGCTTCGACGCCGCCGGTCGCGATGAAACGGGACGGGGAGACGGGGAGACAGGGAGACGCGGAGACGCGAAGACAGCCATCAGCCATCAGCCATCAGCCATCGGCGCCCAGAACTCAGAACTCAGAACCCAGAACCGCTCTCAGGACTCTAAAACTGGCTCAGCGATCACCACCCCGTTTTCCGAGCGCGAAAGGCTGCTGTTCGCCAACTACGATCCTTCTAAGGGAGTCGGAGCCTTAGTCGGGGTGCCTAGGGCGCTTATGACTCTCGACCTAGCCCCGCTACTGACTGAGTTCCTCAACGAGCTTGGTTTACGGGTGCGATACTCACACTCCACCAATCAGAGGATCATCGAGAAGTCGGTCGAGCTTGCCTACACCGATAGCTGTTTCCCTATCAAGCTCCTGCACGGGCATGTGGCCAGCCTGTTGGATGAAGGTGCTGAGTACATATTGATCCCCAACGCCATCCGGATGGGCAGAAAGAGTGGAGACGAGGATCAGCGTTACTCCTGCCCCCTAGTTCAGGCTGCACCCTACATCGTGAAGACCGTTTTCGGACTCGGTGATCGACTGCTGGACCCGATAATCGACCTCTCCCAGGGCGATTCTCTCACGGTAGATAGCCTCGTCCAGATAGCACAGCGGATGGGCTTCGATCGCTCACGGGGCAAACAGGCCGCACGCGCAGCCCTCGAAAAGCAGCGACTCTTCGAGTTAGAGCTAACCAGGGCAGGCCACCGCCTCCTGCAACAGTTGTCTAGCGACCCGGAAGCTGTGGGCGTGGTGATGCTGTCTCGAGCTTACAATGCTCAAGACGCCGGTGCAAACCTGGGAATGGCTCAGGAGCTACAAAAGCTCGGCGTTATCCCCATTCCGCTGGATTACCTGCCTGTGGAGCAGGTAGACGTGCTGGCGATCTCCGACCGCCCTTACTGGAACTACGAGCGGAAGCTGCTGGCTGCCGCTAAGCTGATTGCCGAAAACCCCCGGCTGTTCGGCTTATTCCTTTCCAATTTTGGCTGTGGACCCAACTCCATCATCCAGAACATCGTCGAAGACATAATGGGGGGCAAGCCGCTTGGCCAGATCGAACTAGACGAACATGCAGCCGAAGCCGGATACATCACGCGTCTCGAAGCCCTGGTAGATACTATCAAAGGCTACAGCCGAGCGCGATTGAAGCGCTCAGGAGATCCTAAAAAATATGTTCGCCGAGTCCCCTCATCTGTTAGGTCGGGAGAGACCGTCCTAGTTGCGAGGATGGCCGACCATGCGGAGGTAGTAGCGGGGGCAATGCGCTCCTTTGGGGTAAACGCTCAGGTGCTGCCGGAGTCAGACGAAAGGAGTATAGCTCTCAGCAGAGATGTGACTAACGGCAAGGAATGCCTTCCCTTCCGGGACTCTCTCGGAGTGTTCCTGAGGATGGCTGAAGATGGCCTCCTGCCGAAAAACGCTCGCGCGCTGATGGCTGGCTCGTTTGGACCTTGCCGCCTTGGTAAGTATGCTCAGGAACAGCAAAAGATACTGGATGAACAGGGAGTAGAGTTGGAGATCATGACTACGGTCTCCAACAACGCCTACTCCGATCTGGGGCTGGGAAACCGGTTCGAACTGCTGGCATGGCAGGGAATATTGGCAGCCGACCTGCTGCAGAGACTCCTCTGGATGACCCGACCGTACGAGCGCAAGGTTGGAGAGTCGAACGCCGCCTACCAGCACTATTTCTCCAAGCTTGTGTCGGCAATCGAAGCCCGTCGACCTCTCGAAAGGTTGATGCGTGAGGCGACGGCAACCTTCCTGGATCTGCGCGACCCCACCTTGCCGTCTAAACCCAAGGTAGGGATCAACGGAGAGATCTATCTGAGGGCCAACCGGTTTTGCAACAAAGAATTGGTGGAGGTATGTGAGGCCAACGGCCTCGAGGTAGAAGTTGCCCCGATGTCCGAATGGCTCAAGTACATCACCGTGCGCAACCTGGAAGATGGCTGGAGCAACCGCGATCTGCCTAGAATCCTGCGCGGTGTTCTCAGGAAACTTGTTACGGACTACTACGAAGGTAAGGTAGCTTCCTGGTTTGCCGAGATGATCCACGAGCGGGAACCGAGCACCAGGGAGTTGTTGGCCGCATCTTCCCGCTACCTGCCCAGCCGGAACGGCAGCGAGGCGGTGCTATCGTTGGGAAGCGGCATCCGGCAGATGGCCGACCCTCATTTTGCGGGGGTGATATCTGTGATGCCCCACGGCTGCATGCCTGGAGGCATCGTGGCGGCAATGGCCGAGGTAATCTCTAAAGAGTATGGCTACAAGCCCTGGATCAGTCTCACCTACGATGGCTTCGCCGATAAGGTTAACCCGGAGCGGATAGCCGATCTGGGAGAGCAACTCCGGCACAAGACACGATAACGCCCCCCTTCCCCCTGTTGGGAAAGGGGAGGCCCTAGATCACCAGCATCGCATCCCCGAAGCTGTAGAAGCGGTAACGCTGCTCCACGGCCTCACGGTACGCAGCGAGCAACCGTTCACGGCCCGCAAGCGCGCTAACCATCATCACCAGGGTCGAGCGAGGTAGGTGGAAGTTGGTGATCAAAGCATCCACCACCTTGAATCGATAGCCAGGGTAGATGAAGAGATCAGTCCAGCCGGAACCAGCGTGGACGCAACAGGGGGTCTCGTCGTTAGCGGCGCTCTCCAGCACTCGCACGGTCGTCGTCCCAACAGCAATGACCCTGCGCCCGTCTCGTTTTGCCGCTGTTATCTCCTCCGAAACAGCTTCCGGCACTTCGTAGTATTCCCGATGCATGGGATGCTTGGTTGGATCATCCTCCTGCACAGGTCGGAAGGTGTCTATGCCGATGTGGAGGGTGACGAAAGAGATGTGGACCCCGGCCTCCCTCACCCGATCCAACAGCTCAGGGGTGAAGTGAAGCCCTGCGGTGGGGGCCGCTGCGGAACCACGCGTATCAGCGTAAACCGTCTGGTAGCGCTCAGGATCGCCGGAATACTCTTTGATATATGGTGGAAGGGGCGCTCGGCCTAGTCGATCCACGACCTGTTCAAGCGGCTCTTCAGCTTCTAACTGTACCTTCCTAACCCCCAACCCATTGGAAGAGATCACCGTGGCTGCCAGCTCACCCTTTCCAAAAGCTAGCCTCGTTCCAGGTCGCAACCGCCGGGCGGGTTTCAGCAGGACTTCCCATTCGTAGAGGGAGTCCGCCTGCGGGGCTGGCCTCAGCAAGAGCATCTCCACCGGCGTTCCGGTTGCCTCTTTCACACCAAGGAGTCGAGCGGGAATAACCCTGCTGCGATTTGCGACAAGCAGGTCCCCGGCTCTTAGGTATTCGGTAATCTCCCTGAAGCTCCGGTGTTCCAGGCGATCGCGCGCTCGATCCAGCACCAAGAGTCGCGAAGAATCGCGCGGCTCCGCCGGCCTTTGAGCAATCAGTTCGATAGGAAGATAGTAATCGAAGTCAGCAGTATGCATATATTAGCGGCGAAAAATTCCAAAGATTAAGTTCAGGATGACGGTGAGCAATAGGCTCAACAAGATCGTCGTCGCCAGAGGGATGTATACCTGGACCCTTCCCCATTGGAAGGAGATATCGCCGGGCAGTCTGCCAAGAAAGGGCACGTTTCCGGCAAGCATCAGTAACAACCCCAATAGAAACAAGATCCCCCCGATCAACAGGAGGACTTTACCAAGATCGATAAGCGGCATAGGCTACAGTAGCCTCCCCTGTTCCCCTTTCGCCTCTACTCCAAGATGCTGATAAGCAAGGCGGGTTGCGACGCGCCCACGGGGAGTCCTCGCGATAAGTCCGAGTTGAAGCAGATACGGCTCGTATACGTCCATCACCGTGTCGGCATCCTCATTGGTTGCCGCGGCGACAGTCTCGATGCCCACCGGCCCGCCATCGAACTTTTCGATGATAGCTTTGAGTATAGAGCGATCAGCGTCGTCGAGTCCGAGATGGTCAACCTCCAGTCTCTCCAGGGCTTGCTGGGCAACCTCCTGGGTAATAACCCCGTCGGCCATCACCTGAGCATAATCCCTTACACGGCGAAGTAACCGATTAGCCACTCTGGGCGTACCCCTGGAACGCTTGGCGACCTCAGCAGCGCCTTCAGGCTCTATCTTCACCCCGAGAATCTTTGCTGAGCGTTTGACGATCTTCTGAATCGCATCTTCACTGTAAAAATCAAGGCGATAGATCGCTCCAAAGCGGTCTCGGAGCGGGGAGCTCAGCATCGCCATCCTCGTTGTAGCTCCGATGATGGTGAACTTTTGCAGACTCAACCTCAGGGTGCGAGCGGTTGGGCCTTTACCTACGATCATATCCCATACGAAGTCTTCCATGGCCGGGTAGAGTGCCTCCTCAACCACACGGCTGAGCCGGTGGATTTCGTCTATGAAGAGCACGTCTCCCTTTCGCATATTCGTGAGGATGGCGGCCAGATCCCCCTGGTGCTCGATAGCTGGCCCGGAAGTAGTTCTGATATTCACCTGCATTTCGGCCGCAATGATGTTAGCCAGGGTGGTTTTGCCTAAGCCTGGTGGCCCATAAAGCAGCACATGCTCCAGCGCATCACCACGAGCCTTGGCGGCTTGCAGGAAGATATGGAGGTTCTCCTTAACCTTCTCCTGCCCTATGTACTCTTCAAGCTTCTTCGGCCTGAGACTGGTTTCCAGTGCCTGCTCTGACTCGCCAGCCGTAGGCGAGACCAACCTATCGCTCAAAACAGCATCTCCACGGAATTATCCTGAATATATCGGAATCATAACACAAAGCCGCATACCTAACCGCGATATTGTTGAACAACCTGGTTGATAGCCTCCGCCAATTGGTCCGCTACAGTCGACCGGAAGACGAGCTCATTTCCATTTTTAAACTGGATTTTCAGGGCTCGCCCGATAGAGACGATATCCAATAGATTCAGCTCCACATTTCCACCAGAGGCCTCAGCCCCATTTATCTCATCTAAACTAAAGACCTGCTTTCGGACTAACAGCTTATAGTACAGGATCGGTTCAAAGATCAAACTACGTTTGGTTACGATCAACGCTCCAGCCGCTCTTATTGGGAGAAACGGCAATAGTAAACAGCCAGCCCGCCTAGTGTATACCCCTCCAATCGCTACGCGCTCCTCATTATTATTTTCCACCGTTTTCCTCCTTAACCAATTGGTTAACAGTGCATGTTTTCTATCCTTCTTCTAATTACCCCTTTTATCCCCTCTGCCATTGCGCTTAATAATTTCAGCAGGTATAATTCGCCCGCCGCCTCCTAGCAGTTAGCTCGGCGGCCGGACTGGTAAACTCTCGCCAGGTCCTGAATTATAGATCGCGTCGA
>JBMNNU010000105.1:0-10534 GCA_050942695.1 Chloroflexota bacterium | reverse complement strand
GTGAACCCTCTTGATCCCCTCACTAAAAGCCTCAATATCGATCGAACAGCCGATACCCTCCCACATTATCATTTGCCGGCTCTCCAGCTTAAGGTTCACCGGTGGATATCCAGGGCCCAAGGCTTCTCGTAATCGATAGAGAGCTAAGTTGAGGCGCACATTAGCGTTGGCTAGCTCGGAATTCGGCCAAAGGCTCTCCACTACCTCTTTTTTTGCAACCGGCCGGCCACGATTTACCAGCAGATACGCAGCTAGATCACGCGCATCGCTGGAAGGCCATTCTACATATTCACCATCCAGAAAGGCCTCGAACTGTCCAAAAACGCATATCAAAAGATCAGCGTTGTCGTAATTATCGCTGTCTGCCAGACCAGGCCACATCAGGCGGACATTCTGAGGCCGTCCAGCGCCAGTCTCGATACCGGCTATGGCCTCGCGGGCTCGTGCCATCAAGGCTGGTTTTTTGCTAGCCGTCAACGGAGAGATGATTTTTTTTGCCTCAGCCAACTCTACCCCTAGGAGGTTCCCAGCCTTCTCGTGAAGAATTCGCTCCTTGATCGCCAGCGGCAGCAACACCTTTGCGTCGGGAAGGCCAAGCGGCGTCCCTGAGTACGACTCCTTTGCCGCTATTTCCATCGACCGGCGCAAGCTGGATCGGGCAAAATGTTTAAGACCCAATCGCCAGAAACCCATAGCCAACAACTGCTGAGCGCCTGAAAACCAATGCTTGCTATCCATTCGTTCGAAATCTCGGCTGAGCCGAAATATTCTCAGTAGCGATACTGGCAATCGCAGGCCGGCCATATCATAAGCAGCCACCATTAATCTGCACCGATCCACCATTACACTGTTGGAGATATTTATCGCGTTGGCCAGGGCCTGCTTAGCCCTCGCTAGAGCCTCTTTGCGTTTTCCTTGTCGGTGTAATATCTCTGCGGCTGCTTGGAGAGCAATAAAGGACTCGGGGACGTGCTGCGCCAGCTTCGATGACAATCTGAGAGCTTCCAACAACTTTTCCCGAGCGTGCGCACGCTGGCCCAAATGCTCACTAGCAACAGCTAGTGCAAGCCCTGCTCTCATGGAGGCAGCGGTATCCCCATACTGTCTGCTCACCTCTAACGATCTGGCTGCCACTACCGCGGCCTCCTGGGTTTGGCCTCTTTCAAGGTACGCGATGCTCGCTAGACCTCCAGCAGAACCCAGGGTAAGCATCTCCATATCCGATAACGCTGAACGTTGGACGGCTCGGCCTGCTAACGCTAACGCTTCCTCGTAATTGCCTCGCAGGTAGGCCAGATGTCCCAACTGCAACATGGCTCTCACAACAATAGGCTGCCTGCCACTTTGCTCCGCAGCCAACAAGCCACGACTCGCCTCATCGTAAGCACTTTTTAGAAGCCCTGACAGCTCCAGCGACCTGGACAACAGCCAGCGCGCTTCGGCTACGTCGGCATACTCGGATTCGGGAAGCGATTTCAGCGCATCCTCCGCCGTTTTTCGCGCATCCTTGTTGCGCCCCTCTAGGAGATACAGCGCAGCCCAGCTTCCAAGCAATCGCCCCATTCCAATAGTATCCCCCGACGCCTCTAGCTCCGCCCGAGCGGCCGCAAGAAGAGCTCGCGCGTCGTCCTGTCGCTCTCTAGCCAGGAATAGCCTGGCTTCATGTATCAACAACCTAGGATGTTGCTGCCGGATAGAGACTGGCAGGGCTTTTAGCCACCCGAGGATCAAATCGAGACGGCCTTGCTCTCGCTCCGCGTCCAGCGACTTTTCCATCTCAACAGCAGCTTCCTCGTTTGCACCTACGGATAGGAAGCCACGGATCGCCTCATCCCGATCCCCTTTGGCACTATAGTAGGAAGCAACCTTACATTTGAGCTTGCGGTATTCGAGCGCCGACAGCTTTTTCGACAACTCTCGCTCGAGGGCAGAGCGGAACAACGGTTCGAAGACGAGAGGCCCTTCTCGGTTGGATGGTTTCGTTACCGGCAGCATTGCATCCTGTATAGCAAGCAGGAAATCCTCAGCATCGTCCAATCCCAGCGCTTCACGACAGGAAGAGGGATCCAGGTAGCTCAGCAGCGACGAACGCAATACCGTTTCTCGGTAGGAGGGTGGCAAGCCAGACACCACCCATCTTACGATCCGGGCGTAACCGTGCTGAGTGGGGAAGAGTCGCTCGAATCGGAGCGCATCTGGATCCCTAGCTGCGATCAGCCCCACTAGATTTGTAGCCGATGGCCATCCATCCGTATCCCGAATAATCTCGCCTACGATCTCATTCCCAGCGGTTTCCCCGGTGCGGGCAGACAGCAGTTCTCGCACTTCATCGAAGGTAAACCGAAGTGCCTCATCCCCTATCTCAACCACTCCATCGCGAGATATCAATGGAGACAGGTAGAGCTCTGGATCACTTTGGGTGGATATAATCCATTTGATTCGGGATTCCGGGTCTCGAATGGCCAATTCCAGCGCATCGACGATAGATTTATTGGTAATGAAGTGAAAGTCATCTAGAACGATGGCTATCTCCCCATCGACAGCCTTGTTGATCTCATCTTTAAAAAGGGCGAACAGATTGTTCATCTGTTTGCTCGCATCTGCGGAACCTCGCACGAGCGCCCGAACGGACTTGCCGAAATCGGGGAACAGCCATCGTACTGCCCCCACCAGCCCATCCATAAAGGCGGCAGCATCGTTATCTGAGGGGCCAAGCGAGAACCAGGCAATGAATGTAACCGTCGATGCGTTCGAATAAGAGCTCCATTGCTGGGCCATAGAGGAAAGCAGGCTGGTTTTGCCGAACCCCATCGGAGCATTGAGCAGGATCAACCGGCCTGACAGCCCTTTCGCCACCTGGTTGGCCAAACGTGGGCGCTGAATGAATCCCGGGGGAGGGGTGGGAGGGGAGAATTTCAGAGCTATTCTTTGATCGTCATTCATAACTGCGTATGTAAGCTTTCGGCCATCAGCTTTCAGCCATCAACCTTTTTTACAGAAAACAACAGGCTGCTGGCTGTTACTTACTGCGTCGTTCCGCAAATATCCTGCACATCGTCATGCTCGCGAAATTGGGCATCCATACAGCCTGGCTTTACCTGGAGCCTCTGGGTCCCCGCTTTCGCGGGGATGACGGCTTCCGCGGGAATTATCCATGCGCCTTCGGTGCACCAACCGCTCATGAAAATGGGGAAGCGCCCCATTTTCAGGTGAACGGTCTAGTTGTGCACCCGATCTCAGGCCAGATGCTTAGTCCGGGGAGCAAAGTGCAGGATGCGTGCCCTATGTTGATGGCTGGCGGCATGGTTCAAACGCACAGCCAGATCATGGAGAAGTCTAATGCTGTATCGTCGGGGCTTGTCCCCGACGATGTACCACGTCGGGCACAAGGCCCGACGCTACATTGTGGCTCGTGCCGTGAACCATGCCATGGCTGGCTTTCAGGCTGCTTTGGGCAGCGGCCTCTCGCCCAGCAAGTTGGTCATCTCATCACCGCTTAGGGTCTCTTTTTCTTTCAGCAGCTCGGAAACGATAGTGAGCTGCTTCCGATGCTCAGACAGCACCTGTCGAGCTTGCTCGTGGGCTTCATCGATAAGCCGCCGGATCTCTGAGTCCACCAAAGAAGCCGTCGTTTCGCTGTAATTCTTCTGCTCCATGATGTCGGTGCCCAGGTAGTCCACTATCCCGGTGGAGCCCAGGCTGACCTTCCCGATCCGGTCACTCATTCCGTACATGGTAACCATCTTTCGGGCGATCTCAGTTGCCTGCTGCAGGTCGTTGCTTGCGCCGGTGCTGGCCTCGCCAAAAACCATCTCTTCAGCCGAGAGACCGCCCAGGGCGAAGGCTAGCATCTCCGTCATTTGCGATCTGGTCCACAGATGGCGGTCCTGCACGGGAAGCAAACGGGTGTGTCCCCCCGATTGGCCCCGCGCGATAACCGTAACCTTGTGGATCGGGTCGAGATGCGGCATGAAGTAGGCAACCAATGCGTGGCCGACTTCGTGATAGGCGGTAATGCGCTTTTCTTCCTCGCTGATCAGCCTCCCCTTGCGCTCGGGTCCTGCGATGACTCGATCGACAGCCTCCTCCAGATCGCTATTGGAGATGGTTGTTTCATTTCGGCGAGCGGCAAGGATAGCAGCTTCGTTCAACAGGTTCTCTAAGTCCGCTCCGGAGAAACCTGGAGTTTGGCGAGCTACCTTCTCCAGGTCAACTTCGGGCGCTAGAGGCTTGCCCCTGGCGTGTACCTTCAGGATCTCCCATCTACCGAGATAATCGGGGCTATCCAAGGTTACACGGCGATCGAATCGCCCGGGGCGCAGCAGCGCAGCATCCAAGATATCTGGCCGGTTTGTCGCAGCAAGCACCACTATGCCTGCGTTTTTATCAAAACCGTCCAGTTCCACCAGGATTTGGTTGAGCGTCTGCTCCCGCTCGTCGTTGCCTCCGCCCAGGCCACGACCACGTTGGCGCCCAACAGCATCTATCTCATCTATGAAGATTATGCATGGAGCGCTCTTTTTTGCCTCGTCGAACAGATCCCGGACTCGGGAAGCGCCTACGCCCACAAACAGCTCGACGAACTCGGATCCGCTTATGTGGAAGAAAGGGACAGATGCCTCACCGGCCACAGCCCTCGCCATCAAAGTTTTCCCTGTTCCGGGCGGCCCAACTAGGAGGACACCTTTAGGGATTCTTGCGCCCACAGCATTAAACTTCTGGGGAGACCGTAGAAACTCGACAACCTCCTGCAACTCCTCCTTCGCCTCATCCACCCCGGCCACATCCGAAAAGTGGATGCTCGGCTGGTCGGCTGTAATGCGCCGAGCTCTGCTCTTACTGAAAGAAAATATGTTCCCTCCACCTGGTTGAGAGTTGCCCTGTCTCGAAAACATCAGCAGCATCATCAAACCGATAAACAGTAGAGGCAACAGCCAGAATATCGAACCAAGCCATCCGCCATCGGATTGCTCCTTCACCTGCAATTCGATTTTGGACAACTGTTGGTCAGACACACCATAGTTTTTCAACGACTCTGTAAGCCCGGTATCGGGCTCCTTCCGAGACCTGGCCACGGTACCGTTGTTGAGAGTGACCTCTAGGTCGTCCCCGGCTAGGTTTATTCGAACAATCTGCCCGGTTTTGGCGTAAGCTGCAACCTGGCTGAAATTGATCTCTGAAGAGGCTTCCGCAGGCTGGCCTTGATCTACCGGAAGGCTGGCCAAGGCAAAGATGATCAGGGCTCCTATGGCGAACCAAATAATTGGACGCCGAGAAGACCCCTTTCCCTCACCCCCGTCGCTCAATCTTCCCTACCTTTCCTGCATACAACGCACGCCGCCGCATTGTCTCGAGCTGCTAGAGTCACAACGGTTTCTCCTGTACGGCAGAAGTGATCCGCGACGACATGGACCTGCACCTTCGAACCACGATATTTGGATCCAGGCTGTTTTACCGGCCTGGTCTCCCCTACTTTGCAATAACGGTACCATCTACCGAGGACTCAACACCCAGCGCTCCCCAACAAGGCACATCTGTTGCTTTCATCTCGCTTCTGGATGGGTGCATATTCAGCATCCAGATAACCCGCGAAAAACAGAACTCTACATTTTGAAATAGTTGCTAAGTCATCAACTCAATCATACAAAGGAGTCAAATAGAGGCAATGGCCACGAGATGGTTAACCACCTTGAACGTTGGGGTGATTGCCGCCGTCGCTCTGCTGATTACCCTTACGGTAGGGTGTGTTCAGGAATCGCCTACTTCTCAAAGCGATATTGCTGCGGTGCAATCGAATCAAGAGATGACCCCAACACCAGCCGACGAGCAAGCAACGGCAGTTGCAACATCAACACCCGATGCTGGAGTCCAGACCCCGGTTGCAACTCCAACGCCCCCGGAGCCGATACCCCCAGCTATCACCAGAGCGTTGACAGACATATATGCCAACATCGACTGGTTCCAAGGTGTTGTAACAGTTACGGCTAAACCAGGGGACCCGGATTCCACCAGCATGACGATGCGACAGTGGTTCAGGAAACCTAACAGAATAAAGCTAGAGGTCATCAGGAGTAACGCAAACGGGGTTCCCGTCGGCTCAACATTCGTTTACAACGGCCAGACTCTTACCTTCTACGATCCGGATCAGAACCAGGTATTCGAGATTACATCTAGGTCGCAACTCATGACTTTCCTAAACCTGCCCCAAGAACGAATCTTCCCGCTGCTGCAACTGTTCGAAGCCCAAACCTTCCTATCCGACCTTAGCGGGCAGGCGACTGTCACAGTGGATGGCGCTGATACAATTGCGGGGGCCAAGACTACTATTGTTACCATCCGGCCACAAAGGCAAACACCTCATCTCAGCTCTGCTAGATTGTGGCTTGATGATACGACCAGGGTGCCGCTAAAGGCTCAGGCCATCCGCGATGACGGATCTGTACTTGTAGACATCGAATACCTGCAGTTCGACGCAACCACCGAAATCACCGAATCAGAGTTCACATTCACCCCACCGACTAACGCAACTGTTGTCACTCCGACACCCGATGACATAGCTAGATTCGCTAATTTCCAGGAAACAACCCTGCAAGAAGCCCAATCGAGCGCTGGCTTTCCGATCCTGCAACCCACAACCCTTCCGGAGAACATGTCGCAACAGATGCTGAGAATGGGCACATACAACGGTAACAGTGTGGTGGTCTTCTTCTACGGTGAAACAGCAGAAAACATCACGACCGCCCTTATCGAGAAGCCGGTCGAGCTTCAGCTTCCGGCCCTTCGAGGTGCAGAGTTTACAGACCTGGACGGCGTTACAGCAGAGATCTATCAGACGCAGAACATGGTGGTAATCGACTGGATCAGGGGAGACACATCGCTGACCCTGGCGACGACCTTATCGCGAAATCAGGCGTTGGAGATCGCAAGGTCTGTCAGGTAAATCCGATACGATCGGGGGTGTCTTTTTTCGACACCCCCTTATTTCTTCATAGACAGGATCTAGCCTCTAACCCACTCCATAACCTCAGATGCATCCTTATACACCCGGTCAGGAAGGGCCTCCAGTGTGTCCAGCGCCTCTTCGGTTGCCCCAAACGTTCGAGCGTGTGTCAGTAACTCCTCTTTAGAGCATGGAAAGGGCGCACCTACCAGCGCTTCCGCCACATCTACAGGCGATGTAGTAGTTCTTTTTTCCTCACGCATCCCTGTTCACCCAGACCTATCGATTGAGAAGCTAGCGCAAGTACCGTGCGAGCGAAACGGTCCAATTATCTGCCTTGCACCATACCATCAGTCGCTTGGCGTGCTTTGGGATGCTCCATCGTTAACAGGGTTGTGCTGTTCGTCATCCAGAGGTTCGCCGACGATTTGAGGGATCTTCATCGCTAAGGCCTAAAATCCCTGGCGGAACTCAGGCTTTGTCTGCAAGAAAAGGCGGGATCAGGGGCAAGAATCAGGATAACCAGCGTTAAAAGCGTAGCTACCATCCCCTTCCACATGGCTCAGGCCTCCAAACCATCAACAGCGCAAAAACGTTAAGATCCATGGGAAGACGAACGCTACCAAATATTATCGGCGTGCCTTAATGAGAAGCGGCGAGCGCCGAACCGGCTCCAATACTACTCTTTGTTCAACTCGTCCTGCAGTTGCTTGAGTCTCTCGACATCCAAGCCTTTGATATCTGAACGGCTGATCAGGTGCGCTATCACCGGCTCCACCGATCCCTGGAAGATGCGGTTGACTATGTCGTCTACCATCTTGCCACCAAGCTCATGCCGCGGCACCACCGGCGAGTACCTGTATACATCACCTCCAGCATCCCTCTTCAGGATACCTCGGTCACTCAAACGCCGAAGCACTGTCAACACCGTCGACTGACCTAGCTTCTTCCGCTCTCGCATCTTCTCGAAGATCTCTCGAGAGGTCGCCTCTCCCATCTCCCAGATGACGTCCAGCACCTCCATCTCCAACGGCCCCAGCCCTTTCGACAGCGCCGCTGCTATCGATTTCCGATTCTCGAGATTATCCACCTTCGTCGCCTCCTAGCGATTTTCAACTATTTTGTGCATTCGATCTGTTACGAATTCCGAACAGGAGTCTAGCCAACTATTGATGGAAAGTAAAGCTTTTCCTTCTCCGCGGGGGGGGCAATTACGAGTTAGGTGAAGGCAACGGCGTGTCTACAGCGTATTCCCTTGCCCTTATCTGGGAATGAGCCGGTGGCTGAAGCAGTCCAGGAAGGCTTCTATTACCTTCTCCGCTCCATAACAGGCAGGCTCCATAGGGCTGCCATTTTGCTTTAGCGCCTGGTAAGCGCAGCCTCCCCCGCAAAAGGTGGCGACCTCGCAGTCACGGCACTTGGGCATAGTGAGAATATTTCGATTCCGCCATGGGGCGGCTTTGGCCTCGTCGATCTCGAAGGAGGGGTAGAAGGTGCCGATAGCCAGATCCGGTTGGTCCAGCATCTCGGAGCATGGGTAGATGTATCCGTCGGCACCGAAAACGTAGGTGTTGAGGCCGTTGGACTCACAGTACTGGAAAAGTGGCTGTCCCTTTGTGCTGGTTAGACCCAACACGCTGCTCAGATGCTGTACGCTGCGGAAGAGGTCCATACGGAACAGCTTTCTGACGTTCTCGCTGCTCTCCATCACCTCGGCAACTTCCCGCACCAACTGCTCTTCGGTCAGCTTGTACGGGTATTTACTAGTGCCGGGGTGGTCGGCCACCGGCGCCAGGGAACAGCGGAGGTTCTTATGCTCGGCCCAGCCGTTATTGATAATGATGTCCGCCAGTTCAGGAAGGTGGCGAACGTTGTGGGAATCGATGTTCACCCTCAGGTTAACTCGTAACCCTAGCTTTACTAGCAGATCGACCCCCTGCATGGTAGCCTCGTAGCTGCCCTTCCCGGAGCGGAAGATGCGCCGTGCATCGTGGATCGGCTGGGGTCCGTCTACGGTAATCTGGCAATGGCTGAAGATGTGGCGGTACTCGGTGATGAGATCGCGAAATGTGGTGGCAACGTGGACTCCGTTGGTCACCACTCCAACCCCCATTCCCCTCGATTCAGCCTCCCGGAGGGTTTGACTGACGGCTTCCATAGTGATTGGCAACAGCGGCTCGCCGCCGAAGAGGCTTACCTCCGGCTTGCGCGAAGGTTGCTGGGCACTCACCTTATCGATTGCATCGAATGCGGCGGAGATGGCATCCGCGCCGAGAACATATGTGGACCCTGATGTTACGTTTCCTTCGAAACAGTACCGGCAGGCCAGGTTGCAGTTGTAGGTTGGACAGAGGGCGAAGCTGAACGGCCGCTCCTGGATGCGCTTCTGGAAGCGCTCCCATTGGGATAGGAGCAGCCGTTCCTCCTCCTCCCGAGTTTCGAACAGATAACCCCGGCGACGCATCGTTTTCAATAGTTCTGGATCGCACGACCCATTACTGCCAGAAGCAAGTCGATCGAAGGTCTCCTTC
Organism: Chloroflexota bacterium; assembly: GCA_050942695.1. Taxonomy (GTDB): domain Bacteria; phylum Chloroflexota; class UBA6077; order UBA6077; family UBA6077; genus JBMNNU01. The sequence continues at coordinate 1,063 of JBMNNU010000105.1, read as the reverse complement.
GTTGAGTCATCCAAAAGATCGACAGCGCCCGACAATCCATTGATCGCTATCCACCCGCCCGCAACCAGGCGGTGTAAGACTAGAAACTTACATCGATGCATCGCCATAACATCACCTGTTTACACTCCGAAGCATTCAATCCACCAACAGCAGAGTGGTCCGACAACGCTCCTAGGCTCATCCTTCTCATCCGCAGTCCAAAGTTCTACATCGAGATTGACTGGTGTCACTGTTTTTCACCTCCTTTCTTTAATAGCAATTAGAATATCCCACCAAAGCGATACGATATTTTTAGCATACCTAGTATGGCTAAGCCCAACCAAGTTCCACTAACTGACTATCTTCATAGGATTTGTCGTCATTTTTCTTTTGACCGAGGATGCCCATCTTTCAAATACGAACTAATTCCCGTTTTTTCAAAGGATCTTGCCATTTTATTCAAGAATTACTATATGTCCTAACACAGGAAACTGAATATATATTCGAACAAGTAGCAAATACGTTAGCAAGAGAAGAACTCCAAAATACCGTAATCGAGAAACAGCGATTGGTCCCGCCAGTAGAGCATGTATTCTATGCTCGACGACGTTAGTATTACCAATAAAGTTTTTGCGAAATGACATGGCGCCTGGTGCAGGGCGCAGGCTTACACCCTTCGTTAACAGTGCTACATCCACCAATGCCTTAGCTATGGCTCTCGGTTGACCGGTTACCACTGATGCTCGAAGGTCCGCATCCAACTCTCTCTCTCTAATACAATTTGATTAAAAAGCCAATGGGCTAGTGGGTTGTAGGCTTGAAGGTCACGGAGCATTAGAGATGGCCAGCGTAACAAGCCATCTTTACGAGAAACATGGGCTAGTTCGTGCGCTAGAATTGCTTCTAACTGGTGTTCACCAAGTTCACGCACCAGTTTTAAAGGAAGTATAATAGTTGGCGGATTACCTCCGACTGTGCATGGAGATATGGCTAATTCGTCTGTCAAGATAAGGCGCGGAAGTGCTATACCAAACGCAGGAATAAGTCTATCTAAGATAGTAAATAGCTCGGGGGCATCTTCTCG
>JBMNNU010000093.1:0-11662 GCA_050942695.1 Chloroflexota bacterium | reverse complement strand
GTAATGGATAACGGCTACGGCACGTTGCCTGGCTCCTCCTCGCCCCCTAAGTCAGCCTCTATCTCCTCTTCCACCGCCTCTTTGCCAAATTTTGTCCCCGCACGACCCCAGCCGGTAGCCTCGGTGTTGCCGCTGCCGGTATCGCCGGTATCGGTACCAGAGCCGATGCCGTAGGATGTAGAGGGAGTCCTAACCAAACGACCTGTACTGGAGCCGCCATAGCCTGCTGGTCCGCCCAGCGATTCTGCACCTTCCACCGGAAAGTCGACCGCGTCGAGGTCGATTTCTCCGTGCAGGGCGCGGATCACCTCCTCCGGGCTGTGAAAGACCGCCCCATCCGCAAGGTCCCCGAACAGATCTTCGGGAAGCCCCGGCAGTTGCTTATAGATATCCTCTGTCGTCAGCGGGTAGCTCCAATCCAGCCGTTCTAGCTCACGTAATACGAGCTCTTCGTCCACACCAACCTCTCGAAATGCGTCCATAGTGAGAATACCTCCAACCATGGCCGGCAAGAGCCGTACCACGCGATGAACTTCGTCTTTTCAGCGCGGTCTTTTCAGCGCCGCGTTCTCTTCGGGACGGCCTTCCCTGTCAAAGCTAGCGACTGGCCAGGTATACGCCAAAGATAACTAGAGCGCCGCCAAACAGTTGGGCTGGTATCAACGTTTCTCCGAGCATGAGGTTAGCCGCGACGATGTTGATGACTGGTACCAGGTTGATGTAGGTGGATGCCTCGCTGGCATCCAGATGGCGGAGGGCGGTATTCCATAAAAAGAAGCTTGCCCCTGAAGCCATGATACCGAGAAAGAGCACTGAGAGCAGTCCGACCGGGGTGATGGGGCCGAATCCGACTAAAACTATCTCCACGGCCATTCCCGGCAGGAGGAAGATGATACCAAACAACATAGTATAGGCGAGCAGGAGGACCTCAGGCATCTTTCCGCCGATATCCTTGTTCAGCAATGTGTAGAAAGCCCAGGATACAGTACCTGCCAGCACCAGCAGGTTGCCTTCGAGGCTCCCCCCCGACTCCGAGCCGCTCCCAACCAGGACTACCACGACGACACCCACCACGGAAGCCACGATTCCGATAAGTCGAAGCCCCCCAACCCTCTCTTTATATACCAACGCCGCGAGGACCGCAGTAAGCGCCGGGACCGAAGCCGATAGCATACCGGCTTCAGTGGCTGAGGTTCGCGCTAGACCAAGGTTCTGGAAACCGAAGAACAGGGTGACGCTGGTGAATCCGAGTAACGCCAAGGTGCCCCATGAGACATTGCGGAGATTGTGCGCGTTGGGGTACAAACGCCAGGCCAGAGCAGCCATGATCAGCAGGGCGAGTGCAAAGCGGAGCACCGACAACGTTAGGGCGCCCATCTCCATCATCGCTATTTTGGTGGGCACGAAGGTGAGTCCCCAGATGGAGACAGCGCCCAGGGCTGCTAAGGAGCCGACCAGGCGCGAACTCTTACCGTAGGTCGTGGTTGTGGAACTCAAAGTGACGCCTTCCAAAAAATGGCTAACAAATCCGCAGATTTCACAAATATCGCCGATAGATAGGCCATATAAATAATATTGGCCACTGCATGTGTAAGGAAATCTTTGGAGATACCCCAAGCCCTGGACCATCTGTTTAGTTGCCCATGCAGCGGCCAGTAATAATACTTCTCTGTGTAATCTGCGAAATCTGTGGATGAGCTCATTAGCTACGCTAAGCTAAAGGTGCGGCGGGTACTGTAAAGCCCAGTATAGCTTGTTGTCAACGCGAAGGAAGAATACCACAGAGAGGTAGAAGAGCTGCCAGCATCCCCTCGACACTCCATTTGGCATGCCTTTTGAACCAAGCATAGTATGCGAAGGCGAGGGCTAGCAAAGAGAATAGCGACCTTGCACACCTTGGGCTGGCTGCTGATAGCAACTGCGCTGGAGGTAACCTACCGCCTCCGGGATGGGAGGTCGATTGATGCGCCGATAGCCCTGGCGCTTGGCTTCGGCATTTTCGTCGCGACCCCCATAGTCTACGCCTTAATACGCCGGTATGAAGAGATGGACCCGTAATCGCTTGCTTCCCGCTATATGCTATTATTTCCCGACATTGCCAGCAGATAGAGATTGCTTACAGGGCCGACGAATCTTACCGGGATGGGTGCCGGTACATTCCTTGGACAGGACCTCAGCCCTGAAAGGGCGATCTAGCCCCACAACTGCCGGATCGGGTCGCCCCTTTAAGGCTTACTCGACTTTGGTTTATCGGCCGAGGATCGCCCCTTGATATTTATTGCCGACATAGCATCCAGGTCAACGTAGTGGCCCGTCTGATCCGACCGATCAGTCCGATCCGACCCATCCGACGGATCAGACCAGCCACAAGAGATGAGGTGCATTCGGTTATTTTATTATCGGTCATCACCTACCTCGCGGTTAGCGATCTATGCAGCAATCCGTAATTGCGGCCAAGCATAAAAGCTCTAAACAACTCCGGAAGTTTGGCGGAAACCCACATTGAGATCAACAACAGAGGGAGTAACGGCGGAATTGGGGCAAAGAGAGCGACTGATGGATATCTATCAGAGATTGTTCGATGCCTTCGGGCCGCAGGGATGGTGGCCGGCAGAGAGCGATTTCGAGATGTGCGTTGGGGCCATCCTCACCCAATCGACCGCTTGGGTAAACGTCGAAAAAGCGATCGGCAATTTGAAGCGCAATGGGATGCTGGACCCCGTCCTTATTGGCAACACCCCTAGCGAAAGGCTCGCAGATATCATCAGGCCCAGCGGCTACTACAACACCAAGGCTCGCAAGCTCAAAGCTTTCTGCCGCCACCTGATCGAGCACCACGGCGGAAACCTCGCATCATTGTTTCACGTGAAACTTCCGGGTTTGCGGGGGGAACTGCTCTCTATCTGGGGTGTTGGCCCTGAAACCGCAGACTCCATCATCCTCTACGGTGCCGAGCAGCCCATATTCGTCGTCGACAGCTACACCCGACGGATTTTTGGTCGCCTTGGATTAACGCCGCCCCAAGCGGATTACTCATCGCTGCAGCGGTACTTTTTGGAGAGGCTGCCATCGGATGTATACCTTTTTCAGGAGTACCATGCCTTGATAGTGGCGCTGGGAAAGGATGTTTGCCGGCCTACCCCTGTCTGTTCTCGCTGCCCGCTCGGCGACCTCTGTGAGGGAAGAGTCCTGTGAGTCCTGAGTGCTGAATGCTGAGTGTTGGGTCCTGAGAATGATCCGAGTGTTAAGCCATATTTTCCCCCAGGACCGACGCATCTTATTTTGGTCGATGCAACCGAGAGCGGTGCCTGCCTATAGCCCTGAAAGGGCTGAACATGCTAGCCCAGGGAGATGCCTTGGGTGACGAAGCGATACATCGCGACCAAGGTATAGTTCACGGCCAGGGTGACAGTCTATCTTGTAACGGCAGGCTTCCTTGATTGTCATGCCTGCTCCATCCCTAGACCGTCATGCCCGACCTGATCGGGCATCCAGGGGTCCCCGTTGTCATGTAGGGGTAGCCTCACGAGTAGATGGGCATGGTTCACGGCACGAGACACAATGTCGCGTCAGGCCTTGTGCCTGACGTGGTACCGACGTCGGGGACGAGCCCCGACGCTACAGCATTAGACTGTTACACGATCTGGCTGTTTGTGTGAACCATGCCGCGACCAAGGGGCAACGGCCCGAAATATGTTAGCCCAGGGCAACGCCCTAGACTGTCATAGCTCGCCCTTTCAGGGCTGAGATCCGGACTAAGGATGTGCGCGCCCCTCCCGATAAGATACGTCGGTCCTAGCCCTCACCCCGTGACGCTGCGCTCGTTCGCGTTACGCCACTCCCACTGCGGCGTGATGCCACATTCTCTATTTCCCTCAGGGAGAGCGTGGACGTGCCAGAGGGCACGTTCGCGGGGGTGAGGGCTCTCTTGGGAGACAACCAAATGGTTGCTCTCACCCCGTGACGCGAGCTAGCACAGCCTCACGCCTCTCCCACCGCAGTGGGAGAGGGAACTCGATGCTTCCCTATCCCAGCAGTGGGAGAGGAAACTCGACGTCTCCCTCAGGGAGAGGGAACTTGGAGTCCAGAACTCAGCACCCAGCACTCAAAACAGCACTCAGGACTCAGGACTCAGGACGCAGGACCCAGGACTCAGCACCTAACACTCAGCACCTAACACTCAGCACCCAGCACTCGATTCCCAGAACTCAGAACTCAGAACCCAGAACCCAGGATTCAGCACTCAGAACAGGACACAGGACTCAGGACGCAGGACTAACTATCCGGCACTCAGGATCCTTGCTCCAGAGGCAGAGTGAATCGGAAGGTCGTGGTTTTCCCGACCTCGCTTTCCACCCAGATCTTCCCGCCATGGGCCTCTACCAGCCCTTTTGTAATATATAGGCCAAGGCCGAGGCCAGGTGCCCCGCTCTCGGCGGCTGCTCTAGTGCGCCGGAAGCGGGAAAAGAGCTGATCGATGTCTTCAGGGGATATCCCGGGACCATGGTTGGTCACCGAGACCAGGGCATCGTTTCCACTCCGTTCGACACTCACCAGGATTTCAGTATTGGGGTATGAGTATTTCGAGGCGTTCGACAAGAGGTTCGTAAGCACCTGCTCGAGTCGCGTTGGGTCGGCCTGGAGCGACGGGATCTCACCCTCCACCCTGGCTACCACAGGGTGGCCCCGCGTGATCTCCGCGGTTCGCTCCACGACGTCCTCAACCAGCCTGGGAAGATCCACCGTCTCTTTAGCCAGGACCAGTCGACTCGCTTCGATGCGAGACGCATCTAGCAGATCGGCAACCATCCTCTCAAGCCTTTTAGCGCTGGAGAGGATGCTCTCCACTGCTTTCCGCTCCTGTGGCTGGCCGTGCTGTTCGGGCTTAAGGCGGCTGAGGATACCACCAAAGCCGGTTATCACGGTAAGTGGCGACCTGAGGTCGTGGGCTATTACCGATATGAACTCCTCTCTTGCGCGCTCCAGTTCGCGGATGTGGGTGATATCCTCGTAGATAACAATCGCCAGTTGAACATCGCCTTTATCGCCCCTAACGACTCCGCTGCTGACGAGAAGGTTCAGCTTTTGCCCGTCGGATCTATTGTAGACTGTCTCCATGCCGCTGAATTTTTCTCCTCGTAATACCCTGTTCATAGGCCACTGCTCGAAGGGCATCGGCTGCCCATTGGGATAACAGAGTGTAAGCTTTCTTCGGAAATCATCCACAGTCCGCAATTCTCCCACGATCTCCGGAATGCCCCAGATCTCTCTGCCCCGTTCGTTTATACGCTGGATACCCCCCCTTCCGTCGATGATGGTGATCCCCTCTGCCATTCCTTCGATGACGGCGTCCAGCTCTTCCCGCCGGCGTTTGGCTTCCCAAGCAGCCTCTTCCGCCTGGTGCTGAGCCTGTTTTAGCGACGTGACGTCCAGAAAAGCAGCTATCGCTGCTGGCGCCCATCCGCTCTCTGCTGGAAATGGAGAAGAATAGGTCAGAATATAGCGTTCGTGGCCTGATACTGTTTTCAATAACAGCTCCTCGCCCTTTACCACTTGGCGATCCAGTAGACTTCGAATGAGAGGGAGGTGTCTTGCGGGATAGGGCTTCCCATCCGGTTGGAGAATGCCGTATCTTCCTGCCCATTGTTCGAAGGGTAACTCTCGTTCAAACGATCCTTCCATCAACTCGATGGCTGCGCGATTGACCATGCTGATGCGTCCTGCTCGGCCCTCAGCAACCACCATGCCGACCGGGGCGGTGTCCAAAATGGTTTGCAACCGCAACTGCTCGTCTTGAACCCGCTTGAAAAGCAGGACGTTGTCTATCACTACACCAGTCCTGCTAGCTAGGTCCATCGCTAGCACGAGATCATCTTCTCCCAACCTGCGCTGCCCGCTGAGGCTCAGGTTGAGCAGCACCCCAACAGTCCGGCGTCGCCCCTGGAGAGGTACCACTGTCATCGACAGCGCCCCTGCCTCATCTAGACTGCGACTAAACCCTGATTCAAGCCAAGAGGCTTTGATCTCCTGAACGAGAATCGGCTCTCCGGTTTCCAGCACCGGACGGTATAGGTAAGACCTAGCCCATTGGTCGTGGCGATGAAAGATGTCCTGCAATTGCTCGCGCTTCTCATCGTTGGGCGCATGGATGGCGATTTCATTGCACCTTTCGCGATCGTTGAGCAGGATGCACACGCAGGATGCTTCCCCCAATAGGTCGGTCGACCTCTCTGCCAGTATCTCGGCGATACGGCTCACCTCGATCGCGCTGGTAATCTCGGTTCCAAGCTCAAGCAGATGCCTAAGCCTGTCTTGCTCCTGCTGGAGGGCATCGGCCATTCGATTGAAGGTGTCTGCTGCGACCTCGAGTTCGTCGCCCGTACGAATCATCGCCCGCTGGCGTAGATCCCCCCTGCCGAAGGCCGCCATTGCGTTAGCGAGCCGCCCTAACGGCCCGGTGATGTTGTAGGTCAGGCCGAGGGCTAACGCACCACCCATCAACACTATGGCCAGGTATGCGCCTAAAGATGTAAGAGCGGAGCGTTGTATTGGCCCCAGAACCGCGGATTCCCGCATCGAAATGGCTGAAATCCAGCCGTAGTTGTCGGTTTTTACTGCCGCCACCAGGCATAGCCCTGGAATAAAATAGCCCTCCGCGGTGCCGATAAATTGGCCCTGGGCTAACGCCTCCCGTACCGGCCTGTGCCAGGATATGTCTCGTTCTTCCCACTCCAGACCGAGCTTCGCCGTGTCAAATATCAACCGCCCGACTCCATCGGTAACGAAGACCACCTGTTCACTGGATAGATCCACTTCTTGCAGATTCCTAGTTACCTGTTCAACGTTGAGAAGAACGCTAATTACTCCTAAGGGGCTCCCAGCATCGTCCATTATTGGTGCGGCGATGGCTACCACTGGCTCACCAACGACGGGTGAGATGATCACCGGCGATACGGTTGGGGAGCTGGAAGACATCGTTTGCCGGAAATGCCAATGGTCGGATATGTTTGGGAGAGGTTCTCCAGGTTCTTGCCTTACTGCGGAAGTAATCAAGGAGCCATCGCTTGCCCATACGTTGATGTCGCTGTATTCCAAAAAGATGGGGAGATAGCGGGCAAGGTAATCCTGTAGCTCTTCCCTGCGTCTATTGCTGAAATCTCGGATGACCGGATCGACGGCAAGTGTTCTGCCGACAGATACTCCCCGGTCGAGAACGGCCTCGACCGTAGCTCCCACAGCCTCAGCAGTTCTCAATTCCTCTTGGAGGGCCAATTCCCTCGCGCGCTGGTACTCCTGTAGATGGCTGTAAACAACTAATCCGAGAACTGGTAGCAATACCAGCAGAAAAGCTAAGGTTAGTTTGCTGCGTAGGCTTAGGGGAATTCGCGTCAAAGCCATCCCAACGCCTTCCCTCATGCGTATTGATCCTCACGCTAATTTGCATACTGCAGCACTGTCCGACAGAAACCGTGGGCTAGCCGCGCATCCACCTGTGTCGAGCTATATATGACTTTTTATTAAGGATGTACTCCCCCACATTTAATACACTAAACGCCTCTAACAAATACAATAGGAATTTAGTACTAGATCATTAATGGGGGAGGTAACCCGCTCCCTTCGAACTGTCCGATGGGAGGACGCTTCCTCTCAGGTTAGTGTTGCTATACTAACGGAAGCTCCAAGGGAGTTTATTGTGAAAGCCCCTGATGGTTGTATTCAGGATCATGGTGAAAACCTCGTCGATGGATTCGGCAAGAGGTTATCCAGTTGCGGTTACCTAGTGACACTTGCAAAGAGCGTGCCCGATAGGTTTCAGACTCCGGCCTGCCCTGGCTCCGGTGTGCCGGCCATCTTCGACCGTTACAACCCCATTTACGATCACCCAGTTGATGCCTTTGGGGTATTGGCGAGGCTCCTCGTAGGTGGATGTGTCGATTACGGTTTTGGGATCGAACAGCACCAGGTCGGCGGCCATGCCTGGAGCTATCCGGCCTCTGTCGGACAGCCGCAGCCGCTTGGCGGCTAGAGATGTGGACTTACGGATCGCCTCCTCCAATCTCAGAACCTTCTCCTGCCGTACGTAGTGCCCTAGCACTCGCGGGAAGGTGCCGTATAGCCGGGGGTGCGGCCTGTCTCCAAGCACGCCGTCCGTGCCGAAGCCTCCATTGGGGTGGGACATCATCCGACGGACTACGTCTTCTGACTGATGGAATATGATTATGGATGCGAACATCTCCTCTTCCATCAGGATCCGAATCGCGACCTCCAGCGGAGATGTTCCGGCGGCCTTGCCCAGCTCTAGCAGGCTGCGCCCGACCTTATCCTGATTCTTGGATGACCCTACGGAGGAAATGACGACGTTCCACCCTGCGATGACACCGAGGCTCTGCCACCTGCCTACCCCGTTGGTTACATCGTGAAGTATTCGAGGGCGCAAGGATGGGTCGCTGATGCGTTTCAAGGCCTCGGCAGTGCCACCCTCCAGCACCCATGCTGGTAAAATGGCGCTCAAGAGAGTACTGCCGGCGGTATAGGGGTATTGCTCGAAGCTGATATCCAGCCCCTCGGCTATGGCCCCTTCCAGCATTTCCATCGCTGCATCCACTTTATGCCAGTTGCCGACGCCCGAAATCTTGAGGTGGGAGATGTGAGTCCTGACGCCGGTATCCCTGGCTACCTGGAGCACCTCCTCCAGGCTTTCGAGGGCGAAGTTCGCCTCGTTACGGATGTGGTAGACGACCGATCCCCCCAGCTTTCGCACCAGCTTTCCGATGTAGTTCAACTCCTCGCGGTTGGCGAAAAGGCTGGGGACGTAAATTAGGCCGTAGGAAACGTCGGTCGCTCCCTCTGCGAACGCCTGTTCGATCAGTTCACCCATCCGCTCCAGGTCGTTACGGCTAGCGGCTGTGGATGCTGTGCCCAACACGTTCATCCGCACGGTGCCGTGCCCCACCATAGAGGCTATGTTGATGGATGTTGTGCCGTCGAACCGATAGAGATATTGGGACATCGTTTCCCAATCCCATTCGATGGACGGCGATCCGGCGAGCCCCGAGAGGAACTGCCGGTACTCGGGCACTAGCTCCTTCCTGAGCGGCGCCATGGAGTAACCATCCTGCCCCATCACCTCAGTGGTGATGCCCTGCATCACCTTGGGTTCGGCGTTGGGCTCTGCCAGCAGCATGATATCCGAATGGCTGTGGAGGTCGATGAAGCCGGGACACACAACCTGGCCTGAGGCATCGATCTCCACCTTTCCCCTAAGGTCATCCAGGTCGCCCACTGCTTCGATGCGATCGTCGACTATAGCGACGTCTCCGGGAAACCCGTCTCGGCCGGTACCGTCGATTACCAATCCATTTCTGATCACCAAGTCGTACATTGTATCCCCCATCACCCTCTCTGCCAGTGAGCAGGCTACTTATACATCGAGTGCAGCGGCGCACTAGGCCTGATCGATCACTATGATAGATAGAGTAATAAGGCGGCTATGCCGCTACTGCATAGCACCTCTTATGAGGAGGCATTGTAGGCTGCCTGATAAGGGGGGTCAAGAAAAGGATAAGGGGTAAAGGGGGCGTTGTACTTTAGGGCGAGGTTAGCTTAGACTGTCATAAAGCTCTCAATGGCTATTGAAAGGAGAAATTAAGGGTTTATGGATAGATTGAGAGGACAGGTGGCGGTAGTAACTGGAGCTAGCAGCGGGGTGGGGAAATCTACCGCGTTGGCTTTGGCTAAGGAGGGGGCCAGCGTAGCTCTGGTTGCCCGTAGAGCAGATGTGCTCGAGCAGTTAGCTGGTGAGATCAAGTCGCTGGGTGTTGATGCCCTGCCTTACCCGGCCGATGTAAGTGACCCGCAGGCGATGGAGGCGATGGCGAGTGCGGTGCTGGAGCGCTTCGGGCGGGTGGACTCACTCGTGTACAGCGCTGGCGTACTATTCCCGCAACGCGGTATGGATGATATCACCATTGAGAACTGGCAGAGCATAGTAAATGTCCATCTGAACGGCCTCTTCTACTGTACAAAGGCGATCCTACCTGCCATGCGAGCTCAGCGCAGGGGTACCGTCGTCATCATCTCGTCGTACGCTGGCGTCAGAACGTCACTCATGGGTGGTCCGGCCTATTCAGCGGCAAAAACCGCCGCGATCAGCTTCAACGAATCGATCAACCTGGCGGAGCGAAAGAAGGGCATCAGGGCTTGCGTAATCTGCCCCGGCGAAATCAACACTCCCATCCTGAAGCAGCGTCCAGTTCCGCTGACAGAGGCTGAGCTCGCGACGATGTTGTTGCCGGAGGATGTAGCGGAGGCGGTGCTCTTTGCTGTGACGCAGCCCCAGAGAGCTACTGTGGAGCAGATTATAATCCGGCCAACCGTGATCCGGGCTGGTTACGGGAAGACGAAATCATGAAGAGGTTGAATGGGCAGGTGGCGCTTGTTACCGGCGCCAGCATGGGGATGGGTAAAGCCATTGCGATAGCCCTGGCAAAAGAGGGGGCTAACCTGGCGATTACGGCTCGAGGGGAGGCGGCGCTCAGCCGAGCGGCAGAGGAGATCGGCGCTCTGGGTGTGCAGGCTTTTGCCTATCCGTCGGACATCGCCGATCCCGCGTCGGTGGAAGCGATGGTGGGTGCGGTGCTGAAGCGATTCGGGCGGGTGGATATCCTCGTGAACAACGCGGGGATCAACATGCCTCAGCGAACGCTTGCGGACATTACGGTGGAGGGCTGGCAGGCTACGATAGCAGTCAACCTGACCGGCGCCTTCTTATGCACCAGGGCTGTGCTTCCGACCATGCGCGCTCAGGGAAAGGGGACCATCATCAACATCTCCTCCGGCTCTGGCAAGCGACCCAGCGTTCATGGAGGGGTGGCGTACAGCGCCTCCAAGGCGGGCTTCAACAGCTTCAACGAATCGATAAACCTCGCAGAGCGAAAAAACGGCATTAGGGCATGCTTGATCGTCCCCGGCGAGGTAAACACTCCTCACGTCGAAAAGAGGCTTTACCCACCCTCTCCCGAAGCTAGGGCGATCATGCTCCAGCCGGAGGATGTAGCGGCGGCGGCTGTTTTCGTGGCCACCATGCCCCGACGGGCCACGGTGGAGGAGTTGGTCCTGAAACCAACGGTAATCCGCAACCGTGACGATGACGCGAAGAGAGCTGTAGCTAGAAGCGAGTAGCAAGTAGCAAGTAGCAAGAGTGGATGTACTACTCGCTTTTTTGAAGGAGACCGTCCCCTATGAAGCGATTGGCGTGGGTGTTTGAGCCGGTGCTGGCTCATCGCGGCGCTCTGGTGGCTATGAACCTTGTCTACCTCGCGGCAATAGCCGCGGGGGTGGCTATCACGGCTTTCGAACCAACCCTGCAGATGACTCTAATCCAGCAGGTTGGGGAGAGTTTCTCCACCAGCTTACGCCCGGTTGTTGAAGCTTATACCCAGGGTCGACTCCTGCCCGCGATCCTGTGGACCTTTTCCGTCAACCTCTTCATAGGTAGTTTGATGGCAATTACCCTTCCTTCCGCGGTGGTGCCGTTTTGGGGGGTAGTGATGGGCGTTTACCGCGCCCTCCTCTGGGGGATACTGTTCTCCCCTCTCGGCGGGATCTTCGATCTAGGGTATCTGCCCCACGTTCTCACCGGTTTGATAGAGGGGGAGGCGTA
>JBMNNU010000092.1:0-11705 GCA_050942695.1 Chloroflexota bacterium | reverse complement strand
GTGATTTGACCCCCGTTCGCTCTCGCTCGGATCGCTCAAGGCTCGCAATCCATTGCCTGGTGTTGCTAGAAATTTTGCGTAGTTCGTCCAGCTCTTGTGATTTCCCCGCGCGGATAACGCCTTGCCCCACGATCGCCGGCGGCTCATCGGCGATCGTGGACTCGATCGCGTTCGCCGCATCGTCGCAGGGATCCAGCTCATCCTCTTCGTCGGCCATGATACCCGGCACTCGCCGCTGCAATACAGCTTTCAATTGTGGCACCGCGCGAAGAGCCCGCCCAATCGCAAGGCAATCCCGAGGCGACAGGTTTTGCTGAGAAGCTCGCGAAGCTAACCTCTCCAGGTCAGGGATGTTGGCCAGGATATCCCCCATCTCTGCTCTGCCGAGCGGTGCATCAACAAGCTCTTGCACTGCGTCCAGCCGCTTCTGAATAGCTTCCAGGTCCATCAAGGGTTGCCCGACCCACCTCCTGATTAGCCGGCCACCCATGGCTGTCCGTGTTCGGTCCATTACACCAAGCAGGGATCCTTCCGTGGAGCCCGACATGGAGTTGACCGTCAACTCGAGGTGGCGACGTGCCGTGGCGTCCAGCTTCATGTATCTGTCAATGCTGTAAATGTGGACGGATTCTAGTTGGCCGAGTGACGATGGCTGGGTCTCCTGGAGGTAGGCAAGCAGGCTGCCTGCTGCTCTCATCGCCAAGGGGTGCGCTGGCAGATCGAATCCATCGAGGGTTGCGACCTTGAAGTGATTACGAAGCAGCCGCTCAGTATAGACTGCCGAGAAGCTAAGGTCTTCCACAGCAGTAATGTGGGTATCCTGAGGCAACAACGCTGTAACCTCAGGATCTTCCAACAAGCTCCTGGGGATGAGGCATTCGGCAGGCTTTGTCCTTTCCAACTCGGAGGTCAACTGGGTTTTCCAGGCGGCGCCACGGATCTCTGTGGTGGAGAACTCGCCGGTGCTGATATCTACAAACGCGAGCCCCGCTCCCTCAGATGTGATGAGCATGGACGCTAGATAGTTGTTTGTACGGGGTGAGAGAAGACCTTCCTCAACAAGTGTCCCAGGTGTGATTACCCTGACCACCTCGCGGGGGACCAACCCTTTAACGGGTGTGGTCCCCATCTGTTCGCAAACGGCTATCTTGTGGCCCTGAGCGATGAGCCGCGCGATGTAGCCCTCAGCCGCGTGATAAGGAATCCCTGCCAGCGGCACCCGTTCATTCTTACCCATATCGCGGCCGGTCAGGACGATGTCCAGGGCCGACGAGACGATGCGAGCATCCTCATCGAAAGTCTCGTAGAAATCCCCCATCCTGAAAAACAGGATGGCATCGGGATAGCGCCGCTTTATGTCGAGATACTGCCGGCGGATCGGGCTGCCCGGGTGGTCAGCATCGCTCAGGAATGTTAGTTGATCCATGTCTGTCACGTTGTAGGGACTTGTGCCGCCCTCGACTGATTGTTGAAGTGTATTCCGTTGTGGTAGGCAGAAGAGGGCCGGCCGACTCCAAGATAGACGAAACCTAAGCTCTCCATCTCGGCAGCCTCCCAGATGTTACGACCATCGATCAATATCGGATTAGCCATCAACGTTTTGATGCGGTGCATATCCAGATGTTTAAATTCGTTCCACTCCGTCACAAGGATCAGGCACTCTGCCCCATCTGCTACCTCGTATGCGTCGTTGCACAGTATCACATCGGGGTTCGCTCGCCTGGCGCCTTCGTTCGCGACTGGATCGTAGGCTCTCACCGTTGCCCCTTCAGCCTGCAGCAGATGGATGATCTCGAGTGCCGGCGCTTCTCGCAGGTCATCGGTGTTCGGTTTGAAAGCCAGCCCGAGCACACCTACCACGCGGTCGTTCAACCCATCCAGGCAATCTCGAACCTTTTGGATGACGGAGCGCCTGGCATCCCTGTTGATCTCCAACACTGTACGTAGCAGTTGAGGGTGGCAGCCGTTGATGGCTGCCATGTGGGCCAGAGCCCGCACGTCTTTAGGGAAGCAAGACCCACCGAAGCCCACACCCGCGTCCAGGAAGGAAGGCCCGATCCTTTTGTCTAAACCCATTCCCTGTGCAACGACCTTAACGTCGGCTCCAAGCTTTTCGCAGATTGATCCAATCTCGTTGATGAAAGAAATCTTGGTGGCCAGGAATGCGTTGGAAGCGTACTTGATCATCTCGGCGGTGCGCAGGTCGGTGATTAGCACCGGACACCGCAACTGGCGGTACAGCTCGCTCACCCTGGCTGCGGCCGTCCGATCCGTGGATCCCAAGACTACCCTGTCGGGGTGCATGAAGTCGTTGATCGCCGAACCCTCCCGCAAAAACTCAGGGTTCGATACGACGGAGAACGAGGCGCTTGGCCGCAAGTGCTTGGAGACGATTGCAGCTACCCAGTCTCCAGTGCCGATAGGCACGGTGCTTTTGTTGACGATGACGGTGTGATGAGTAATCTGTTTTGCTATGTTCTGTGCGGCTGCGCGGGTGTACTTCAAATCCGCCTCGCCTTCAGCGCCCGAGGGCGTGTTGACTGCTATGAAGACGAAGTCAGACCCCGGGACAGAGTCCTCATAACTGGATGTGAAGTGAAGTCGGCCGGCTTTTCGGTTCCGCTCCACCATCTCTTCCAGTCCTGGCTCGAAAATGGGCAGGATTCCTTGCTTTAGGTTCTCGATTTTGGCGACATCAATGTCGATACATGTGACTTTGTTACCCAGATCGGCAAAGCAGGCCCCGGTAACGAGACCTACATAGCCAGTGCCGACCACGCTGATCGTGGCCATAGCGTGACACCCCCAAAACAATAATAGTGACGGTCGTCTTTTTTTCGTTAGCGCCTGCCACAGGCGATCATCCAGAAGGCACAGAAGGCAACAAGCGTATCTGCTTGACCCGATGATCGAGGCCCGGTGCCATCTGGCTTGTACTATCTGCCTGATCTTGTTAAGGCGCCGTACGTCGCGGGGTTATCTCCGGTCTGTCGGGTGTCGCCCTCAACCCGGGTGGATTGTACCCCTCTCGAGAGGTCAACCGGGCTAAGGATAAACCGTCCCTCCAGACGAAAAGAAGGCCGAGAAGGACGACCGGTAAGACCAGGGCCGCGTGGACCAGCAAAGTATAGCTGGCTGCCAGGGAAGGATCTATAGCAAAGGTCCCAACCATTACCGCCGAGAGTGGGAGATCGAACGTACCCACGTAACCCGGCGACGACGGTACCATCGTACCCAGGTTGGCAACCGCGGTCCCCAGGATGGAGGCCAGGAACTGAGCCTTGAATGGAAAGCTGAACATCAAGGCGAAGTACATGGAGGCTTCTAACAGCCACGCTACTATGGAAAGAAGCGCAACAGCTACAGTATCACGAACACTTCTAAGCACGGATAGGCCGTCTACGAAAGACGATAACAGCTTTAATACGATCTGTTGAAGCCGCTTAGGAAAGGGTTTACAAAACCATGATGCCAGCGCCATCGCCTTGGATGGGATAATTGTGAGAGCAAATACGAACAATACAGCGAACAGGAATACGATACTCGCCACCCAGGCCAGTTGTGAGAGCCAACCTTCGAGAGTCATTATCAACCCAGTGGCGACGAGAAAACCTGTTAGAACCAGGCCGTCGAATATCCTCTCCACTACTATGGTTCCAACCGTGGCGGCGGGATCAAGCCGCTCTTTTCTCCAAAGCATATAGGTTCGTACAGCTTCGCCAGCCCTTAGCGGCAAGATGTTGTTGGCCATGAAACCAACCACCATCACTACGAAAAGGCGGCGTACGCCGATGGGCTGGATAGGCCGTATCAGGACGGACCAGCGGACCGATCGGAAGAAAACACCCGAGAAGAACAGAATTAATGCGGGGACAATATATGTAAAATCTGCTTTGGTTAAAGCCTGGCCGACAGCGGCCAGATCGAGAGATCTAAACATCAAAAACAGGAATAAGGCGCTTACAGCCAGGCCTATCCAGAAATGCTTTTTCATTTACTCACCTGGGTAATCGCATCGTCGGCGTCCGTCTCCTGGGCCGATATCTCCTCGAAACGCCAGAAGGCTAGGTTTTCCTTGGCAAAGAAGATGAGTCCGATAGCCGTCACCAAAAGGTACTGCATCAGGTGGCTCGAAATGGCGATGGCTAGCGCTGTCTCTTTGGAAACGCCGAATACCCCCAGGGCCATCACTCCGAAGAACTGAAAGGTGCCCACATATCCCGGTGCCGATGGTACCATGATACCCAGGTTGATCACCACCAGTAGAAACACCGCTGCGAGCAACTGCGTGGAATTGGCCATCCATACGCCAAAGGAGCGGGTCATCAGCAGGTATGAGCTGGCCTCAAGGAGCCATACCCCTAACGATAGGGCGATCACTATGGCCAGGCTCTTTCGGCTGCGTAACGAATGCATGCCGGAGATGAAAGTCTTGGTCGCCCTCAGGAGTGCTGCTCCCATTCGATCGGGCAAAGGTTTCAGTGCCAGAGCCATCAACCGCATGGTCAGGTTCTCCTGCACAAGAAGCACCACAATTCCCAGGCTGGCCCCAATGAACAGGGCGCTGGAGATCCAGAGGATGCCGGAGATCATCTGGTCGTCCTTTCCCCAGGATGGCATAGGCATGAGCAACGAGACAATCCCCAGAAACCCGATAAGCACCATACCATCGCAGACCCGCTCCAGGACGATGGTAGCCATGCCATAGGTCTTGCGCACGCCTGTTTTTCGACCGAGTAGAAAGGCGCGGACTAACTCGCCTAATCTGGCAGGTAGCAGGTTATTGGCAGCAAACCCCATCATCAGCACAGCGAAGCTGTCGCTAAATTTCAAAGGGGCGACGGGGCGAACGATCCTCTGCCACCTCAATGTCCGCAACAGGTAACCGAAAAACGTTGCCAACGCAGCGGGGATTACCAGACTATAGTCGGCTCCTTGAAAAGCTTCGCTCAACTCCTCAGGACTGACGTTACGCGCTAGTATCCACAGAAAAAAAACTGTTAGCAGGATTCCTGCCAACAACTGAATTTTGCGAGACAAATTACCTCCAGGACTGATACTTCACAACTCGCGAGTTGCGGGTGTCAGCTACGATCAATTCTCCCTGAGGCGACAGAGCGATACCGATGGGCAGGTTGAACGAGGACGGATCTGTACCCATTGTTCCCTTGCTTTCTACCGGCTGCCCAGCCGGATCCAAAAGGGTAACTCTGTGTTTTTCGGGTTCGCTGTAGTAAATCCATCCCTCCTGATCGACAGCTAGATAAGGTTTGTTGACGATAGATTGGCTATCCCAACCTGATACCTGAAACTGGGTTATCACGCGGAATTGATGGTCGAACTTCTGGATTCTCTTATTCCAGGTATCCGCAATGTAGATATTGCCATCTTTGTCTACGGCAATGCCGACCGGTTCTCTCAGTAGGCCAGGCTCGGAGCCTTCACCTCCGAACAGAGTAACGAAACGGCCTTCGGCATCGAACTTTTGAACCCGCTTGTTGCCGGTATCGGTGACTAGGACGTGGCCATCTGTCGTGAATGCGATGTCCCGCGGCCCGTAAAAAGTGCCTGGTTGTGACTCAACCTGGCCCTTTATATCGACAAAAGAGCCCCATTTCCCAAGGAATCGACCGGTCGCATCGAATCTCTGAATCCGGTGATTCCAGGTGTCGGCGACATACAGGTCGCCGTTCGGAGCAACGGCAATGCCCCATGGCTCGTTAAACTCACCGTCTCCACTGCCGCGTCGCCCCCACTGGTGGGCCACCGTACCATCCGGGTTGAAAGCTACCACTTTACATGCGGCCGAGTCCACTACATATATCGTCCCATCGAGGCCTAAGGCAACATCTTTAGGCTCTGCTAAGATATTGCCACCGGTGCGAGTCTTTCCAAAGATGCTTATCCCTCCTGCTGCAGTCAGAACGGTTGCATCTGAAACCGGTGCCTGCGCAACCACAGGTGGTGGGGCTACGGCCCCTCGCATCGCGATCCCCTTTGCCAGGTCGGACCGGACGTAAAAGTCGAAGTCGCGAGAACCCAGAGGATTTAACGTTTCTTTGTAAAGGAAGTACCGCCACAGCTTGTTTCGAGTGGTTGGGTCCCTAAGGCCTTCCCATATCTTCTCCAAGGTGAGCCCCTTATAATCCTCGGGGTGCCACCAATTCAGCCGCCCGCGCACTGGAACGTAGTTGCTCAACTGGTTGGCGATTGGCCCCTGGTTGGCAACCATCGCTATGATTACTGGCGCGTCGGTTGGGGTAGGCAAGGTCTTGGAGTAGTAGCTTTTCCCCTTATAGTCTCGCAGATACCACTCGAAAGGCCAGGAAACGCTCTCGTAGGTTATTGTACGGCCTCCTACGTTCTCCGTGTATCCTCCATCTAACAGTATCCTGATCTCTTTCCCCGTACCTGTTTGCTGCGAAAGGCGCTCGATCTCCTGAACAACCCGCGGGACATCCGGGGATGACTGGACATACACCAGCATATCCCGAGGAATGTCGCCTCTGGCGTATGTGACTCCCCATCCGGTTCCGATCGTTAACGCCAGCAGCACGATGAGAACCCCGATGCCTGAAGGGACTAGAACAGAACGACTTCCATGTCTGCGCCCCAGGGTAACCAGCGATATCAGCAGCGCCAACGCTAGCAGCCACATCGCAAGTCGTTGAAGCTGGACCGTCTGCATCCCAAGCTGCGTGCCGGATAGCGGAGGCGCAGCTACTAGCCCACCGAGTACAACCGACGACAGGAGAGCGATCAACGCTAGGGCTAGCCACCCGACCCCTCCAGTGAACATTTCGAGACTAGCGCGCTTCAACAAGCCAGCAATGGCGAAGGCTGCCAGCAGGATAAGCGGTTGGGCCATGTGGAGATCGAGCCAGGGCATCTTTTCTCCCGCCCAGGAGTAGATAACGGTGGCGCCTATCAACCAGACAAGACAGAACCAAACGAACAGCGCCTGCCGACGCCATAGCCTGCGGACGGTGGTAAACACCAACCCACCCAGGACTGCAGCGATGGCTAAATACTCATACAGGGGGATCAACAGGAGATAGTAGAACCAGGGCTGGCCTCCTCGCTGGACCCCATGTTGAGCTAGCCAGTAGCTCAACGCGCCCCAGGTGCCGCTCACGATACCTTTGGGATTGGTGAAGAAGGTCGTGTAAAGCAACAGGTTGATGCCAAAGAATAGGGCTAAGCAGATCGCCCAATCGCGTCCCGACACGGCTTTGAGCATGGTCCAGATAACCGGGGTGCTGCGGCGCAGCCTGGAAACGATGGCTTCCAGCGCGAAGAAGACTACGAAGACGAAGCCGGTGATATATACAGTTTCCTTTGTTGCGAATGAGAAAGCGGTACCAATAGCTACGAGGTAAGCGTAAACACTTTTCCTCTCCCGCAGGAAGCCGAAGATGCCGATCACGATCAGCATCGCCCATCCAGCCATGTAGATGTCGTTTCGGATGAAGCGTGAGAAGTACAGGAACGAGGGGGAGATCGCGAATAGCGCAGATGCGATTAGAGCTGCGAGTCGACCCATTTCGCGACGCAGGAAGTAGGGAGCGATAACCATCCACACACCGAAAATCGCCGGAACTACTCTAGCCGTATAGTCGCTCGCACCAAATATCAGATAGGTGAGAGCATTGGCGTGAAACAGGAAGGGACCGTGCATCATAGGGTCGTGTTGGTAACCACGGCCGATATACAGGTACCAACTGTAGAGGGCGTGAAGGCTCTCGTCGTGATGTAGCGCTCTCGAGCCCAGGTCCCAGAAACGGGTCACTACGGCAAGAGCGATAAGGCCAGCGTAGGCTGCCAGCTCCCAATTCACTGTCAAATTGGCTAGCAGAGGCCTGCTCAGGGCGGCGCTATCCTGGAGTGACTCTCTCCTTTCTGCCTGCGTCAATGGCGATTACCTCTTCTTTTTCCTACCAGTTCCCCGACGGAGACCGGACAATTATATCACGCTGGTTTGCCCTCACAAGGCCGTCCCTAGTGATGAGCCATCTCCACAGCCCACGCCAAGACATATTGCGTGAGTCGATGCCGGGCACCAAGAATCCCGCTCTCCGCTCTGAACCAGGTTCTAATACTGTTTGACCCGTGCGAATCAGCTCGAAGCTGATCCCATCCGATACGTCCAACGAATACCTAACGTTCGGGGCTTCCCGAAGATACCATCTGGTAGCGTTCCTTATATCTGGATCCACTGTGATCGTTTGGGAGTAGTACCGCGAATAGTAGGCCGCTTCCTTAGCAGCGTCTCTTAAGGAAGGAGTAATCTGGGTGCCGACCACCGGCTCCTGTCCTATCGTTTCCATACGGTAGTTCAAAAAGACTGTGGTGTGGACAATGAATCCGACGGAGAGGACGGCTAAGGCATACCAGCCCAAAGCTAGCCTCTCTTTGCCTTGTAGGGCGAATAGTATTGTCGCTACGGCTAGGATGACGAGAATAGCTTCTCCATAGAGAAAAGGAGAAGGGATTTCCATTCCTGGAGTCGAAGCCCTGTTCAGTAGAACGATGGCGACGGCTATCGGTACCGCTACTATGGTACAAGCTGTAGCCCACTTCCAACTGTGGCCGGCATACCGGGTAACGGTGCTGATATCGCAGATCAGCCTCGCCGCTAACAGGTAGAGCGGCAGCGTAGGCAGGATCAACCGAGACACAGTATGTGCCTGCTGCACCATTCCCAGAAGAAGAAGCAACATCAGCCATAGGGAGAGTAACATATCGATGTGCTGGCGCCGGAACATGGTGCGGATCAGTTGGGCGATTCCCAGGAACAGAACCGGCATCTCGTATAGAGCCAGAAGGGCTAGAAGGCCGCCTCTGGGGGCAGAGAGGCTGAACGACGTAGCCCAGTTAACCCACACGTCTCCTAGGACCCACTGGACTCCCCCAAGCCTGGTGCCCATGCAGGTGCTAAGGATCAACACCATGGCCGCGAATACGATCGCAGCACGGCGCCACAGGGGGGAACCGGCAGCCGATCGGAGGTTCGACAGCAGTAGCGCCGGTTGCGGGTGGGCCAAAATGGCGGCAATGCTCAGGGTAAGCAGCACGGTAATCCCCTCTGTGCCGGAGGTTACCAAGCCAGCTAGTAGGGCTGCGACACCGTAAGCCTGTGCTTTGTTGGCGTCTTTTAGCCCTCGGATAAGGGCTGCGAGCAGAAAGCCTCCGAGGCTAAGCGAGATCATGCCCGCGCCCAGATCTCTAGATGCGAACAGCGCAAGGGGGGACAGGGCAATACCGTACGCTGCCACGAGCGCGACCGTTCGGCCGATACTCTGACGAAGCAGGTAGGGCACTGCGACCAAGGCTGAGCCAGAGATAACGGGCAGCAAACGGGCGGCAGCGTCTCCGCCACCGAACAGCATCAGAGATAGAGCGGTTCCAAAAGCTAGGAGAGGGCCTTGCTGGATGGCATCCACCGGCTGAGCCATGGCAAGGTTGAAAGCCTCCATAGCCAGATTTCCCTCCTCAACTGAGAGAGGCCTGGCGTCGAGAAGCAACAATCTCATAGCGACGCCGAGCAGCAGGGCTACCGCATAGAGGGCGATTTCCAGGGTTACCAACTGTTCCAGTCGGCTCACCCACACCCCGCCTGCTGTTGGTTTTTCGATGTCTATCTCCATTCCGGTACCTGTACCTTATAAATAACCACCTTACCCTGGCGGTGAACAGGTTCCAATATACCCTCAAATCTACTGGTAACCGCGGGGCCGTACCGCTCGATCTCCAGGCTTCCGACGAACAGGTACTCCACCCGGTACCGGTGCAGCAGCTCCATCAATTCTGTATCTGTAGCCGTCCGGTAGATGGCTTCCACGTCCAGGGATCGCCGCTGCGCCTCTTCACCTTTCCCCCGCCATTGTACCTCGTGTCCCGGCCATCCCAGTATGGTGGGTAGTCCCGAGAAGGTAGAGACTCGCGCATACTCGGAATACTCGCCTCCAACAGCCTCCGCTATCACCGGTCGTCCCGTCACACTGTTCGACAGCCATCGAATCGCAGAGTAATCGTCCGGTCGGACTGTCTGGTAGAAAGCGGCACCGTCGAGGGTTGGAGGAGCTTTGAATCCGTTGGCTTTGGCAGGCGTAGCGGCCAAAGGATACAACAACCCAACGCATACCAGCAAGACAGCGCCGATGGCCGTCAGCCATCGTAAAACGCCAGGAGCTGATGATAACAACCAGAGAACAGCGACCGATGAGCTGATTCCCAGCAGGAGCCATGCCTGATAGTGGAACTTGAAGACCGTGTTCATCCGAGTGCCGAACAGGTCGATGATGAATACGAACTCAGGTACGAAGACGAGGATCAGGCCTAGCAGAGCCAGCAATACGATGAAACGCTGGGCAACGGTTTCTCCTTCTCTTCCTTCTTCTGGAGACGATCCGATCATCCTGATCGCCACAGCTCCGGCTAGCATCATAAGCCCCAGGATCAAGGCAAAAGCCCCTGCGAACCAGGAGAAAACGGCGAGGCCAACGGCGAATATGTAGATACCGGTTTTACCAGTTCGATTCGAGCTAGCAAAGCCGCTGTTCCCTGCGTCGGAAACGACCCCATCGCGGCGTTTGCCGACTACTGGCGACAGGTATTGCCACGAAAAGAAGACGGCGAGTATCAGCAGGAATGGTCCAAAGATGATAAGCATCGATGCTAGTGGGGTTTTATCCCCCGATACGCCGATGCCCTTGGTCTGTGAAGAAAACCCCAGGAAGAAGGGCAGGTAAAGCAGCACCGATAGGGCTGAGATGATTAGAAGCTGTCTGACAGTCGGGGCGACAAGGCGCGTCCAACTCACAGCACCCACCCGGTGTTGATGCATATCTACTCCCTCTCCCTTAGGGAGAGGGTCGGGGTGAGGGTAATAAAATGCCCCAACCAACGATGCTAACCAGAACAACCCTGTATAGCTGGGAAAATCCCAACTGTTACCCACCAGCAGGAAGCCCAGACAGATAGCCGGAGTAATGAGCCAGACCCAATCTTTTACCAGCTTCCTAGGAAGCAGGGATGAAGCCTCTATTCTCCCTCTAATAAGAGCCGCTAGCGATAGCGCAATCGCCAGGAGCGCCCACGGTAGACTACTGTAATGGGGGTGGAGGTCGCCTAAAAGGAAGCTGAAATAGGGAAACTCGTTGATGCCATCGGGCTTGATGGTGGGAATTATCCTCGATGCCCTCCACCACCACCAATGGGATGTTGGTATCCAGCCCTCCGGTTGCGCGGAGGCCGCTATACCCTTGACCCCTACCCACTGCCAGAACGCGGTGTCGCCGATCCCTCTAAGCGCCAGTATCTCCAGTCCAACCTCCATATTGCCCATGAGCCCCACCATCAATGGAGCCAGCAGAGCCCCTAATAGGCGGCTAAATAGCCGCCAGTGGGGGCGAAGCAGAGAGATCAGGTTGAAGCTCAGGCTAAAGCTTCCCGCCAGCAGCAAGGCGAACACGACGGCTACCCCCAGGTTGTACCCAACGGAGGCGGGCACGTTGCTCAACTTCGCGAGAACTGCCAGCAGCAGATACCCGAAATAGTAGTAGGAGATGCTGTGGCCTGACATCCAGGGATCCTCCGGCGGCAGCACCTCGGTGCGATAGAGGGCATTCAAGAAGGCGAAATCCATCGGCTTTTCGGTGCCGGTTATCTCTGGATTGTAAGCGCGAATGAGACTGGCTCCCGCG
>JBMNNU010000089.1:0-11912 GCA_050942695.1 Chloroflexota bacterium | reverse complement strand
GGTGGGATCTGGACAAGATCCACCAATCCCCCATGCCGACCACTGTGGTTGCCCTCTTCAGCTCCAAGATTCGAAAGCTTCCGCCGGAGCTGATATCGCTGCTCGAGTACTGCGCCTGTATGGGGAATACCTTTTCGCCTGATGAGCTATCCATGATCAGGGAAATGACTCTGTTGGAGACCTTCGAGATCCTGAAGCCTGCGCTCGGGGCGGGGCTGCTGATCGAAAATAAGAATCAGCTACAGTTCATCCACGACAAGGTACAGGAGGCAACTCTCTCCGCAATACCTCCTGAGAAACGCCGCCAAATCCACTGGCAGATCGGCAACCACCTTCTCTCGGCCATCCCGAAGGAAAGCGTAGATATCGAGAAGCTCGATAACCTCTTCACGATAGTGTCTCACCTCAATCTGGGCAGGGAGGATACTCTGGACACCCACACGGCCTATTTGCTATCGAATATGAACTACCATGCGGGCAACAAAGCGCTGGACTCCCTCGCCACCGAAGCGGCCAACGAGTATTTCAATTTGAGCAGGAAGCTGCTGCCTAAGGACTGCTGGGAGGGCAGCAACTACGAGCGCACTTTCAGGATATACCAGAGGGCAGCCAAGACCGAGCTGATGTGTGGGAATTACGGGAACTCCGAGAAGTTGCTCGCCCAGTTGCTCGATCACGCAAAGACCGACCTTGACAAGGCGGAGTGCCTTGCGGAACAGACGACATCGCTCTCCTCTATAGGAAACTTCATCAAGGCTATCGAGACGGCCAACCGGGGTCTAGCCTATTTCGGCAAAGCTATCCCCGACAGCCCTGAGGAGGCGGACAGCAGAAGGAAAGAGTTGATGGCTGAAATCGCATCCAAGAACATAGACGTCTGGGATACGATTCTGAACATGCCATTTACTACCGACAGGAGGAGCAAGATCGAGCTCGTTTTCTACAGCGAGCTGATCCCAGACCTCTATATGTCTGGCCTCGTCCCCCAACTCTACCTCTCTGCCGCGCAATCAACCCAGCACTGCCTGGCTGGTGGGATGGACGAATCTGTGATCTACTCCTTCAGCATCATGGGGCTTCAGCTCGGGGAGCAAGGAGATTTCGAGCAGGCGTTCCGATACGAAGATCTGGCGCGCGACCTGTCGGCGAAGTACCCGAACACCTTCGGGGCTACCCGCGGGATGAACGGTATCGTATGGTGCAATATGCACTCACGCAGCCACCCGCAGCAGATCGTTGAGTATTGCCTCAAGTCGATCCAATCCGGAAAAAACTGCGGCGACCTCTATAACGCGGGCCTCTCCTACGGCCCCTTGATGTGGAACCTCCAAGTTCAAGGTGCGGACATGGCCGCCATCGAGGACTACGCTAAGGAATGTCTGCAGTTCTCCAACAGGTATCACCTATCATTCTCTGTTGGGCTCGCGCAGGCGATGCAGGCCGGCTGGATCGAGCCGATGAAGAAGAAATACACACCCGTACCCATGGAAGAGAAGTTGGCTCAATGGGAACGGGATAACCACATCGCCTCGGCTGGAAGCTACTTCGTCCACATGGCAATGGTGCACTACTACTTCGGCGAGTACGAAAAGTCCGAAGACTACCTGGTAGGCTTTCGGCGCTACCTCTCCGGCCTCACAGACAATGTCCTCAAACGCCAATGGCATATATTCCTGGTGCTCAACACGCTCAAGCTGTACGAGAGAGGACTGCGTTTCACGAGCAAGGCCGAGCTGCTCGCCGAGATCCAACCCACCATCGAGAAAATCGAGACCTGGGCGGCATTAGGCCCTCTCCTGAAACCCTACCTGGCTTTTCTCTGTGCCGAGCTGGAAAGGGTTACGGGAGATTTTCAAAAAGCCAGAGGCCTGTACCTGGACGCGATCGACATCGCTCACCGGCAGGGCTATACATTTCTAGAAGGACACATCAACGAAAGCCTCGGTGAGCTGTTACTTCAGGCCGGGTACTGTTCTGAAAGGGTGTACTTCGCTGAGGCGGCGCGCCTGTACAAAAAATGTCGCGCCGAACGAAAGGAAATTGCCCTCATCGAGAAGTACCCCGAGTACTTCGAGGAAGAGAGAGTCCCTTACACGCAACTCGAGGCGGAGCCTTCATCCTCCCATACGCTTCCCGACCTCGACGTCGACTACCTGATGAAGTCCTCACTCGCCATCTCAGCAGAAATTGAGCAGGACGCTCTGCTGAAGAAGATCATGAACGTGGTGATCGAAAGCTCAGGGGCGCAACACGGCTATCTGTTGATCGCTGAGGAAGGCAACCTCTTTGTCCGCGCTGAGAGCCACATCCAGGAAAAGCAAAGAGCCCGGACCTTGGATCGAGCGCTCGACGATGTAGAAGATATCTGCAAGGCGATTGTCCGTTATGTATACCGCACCGGGGAGAGAGTGATCCTCAATAACGCATCCCGTGAAGGCATCTTCAAAGACAATCCTGAGGTGCAGGCCATGCAGTTGCGCTCGGTTCTCTGTCTTCCGGTGATCAAACTCTCGAGGATGATAGGGGTATTGTACCTGGAAAACCGTCTTTCGGATTCGGTGTTTACCTCAGTAAAGACGCAGATGACGGAATTGCTGACGTCTCAGGCAGCGATATCTCTCGAGAACGCCAGGTTGGTCGATGGAATGAAGAAGGTTGAGGATCAGGTGAAGAGATCGCTCCGGGAGAAGGAGGTGCTTCTTAAGGAGATACACCACCGTGTCAAGAACAACCTCCAGATCATCCAGAGCGTGCTTAGCCTTCAGTTGCCTTTCATCAAAGATGAGCAGGCCGTCGAGCTGTTCCAGGAAAGCCAAAACCGGATTCACTCGATGGCTCTCATCCACGAGAAGCTGTACCAATCCGAGTCGTTGGCAAGGATAGACATGGCCGAGTATATAAAGAGCATAACGGCCAACCTACTTCTATCGTATGGGGCAAGCGAAAGGGCTGTTAGACCTAGAATACAGGTTGAAGATGTCGATCTAGAGATAGATACCGTGATCCCCTGCGCTTTGATGATCAACGAGTTGGTGTCAAACTCGCTCAAGCATGCCTTCCCGGATTGGTGGAGACGTGACAGCAGAATGGGCGAGATCCTCATCGGCCTGCGCCGCAATGTTGATAGACAGTATATATTGACCGTTAGCGACAACGGTGTTGGCCTGCCAAAGGGTCTGAAGATAAATGATTGCGAGACGCTGGGATTGCAACTGGTAAATGTGCTCGTGAGGCAGCTCAAGGGCAAAATAGCTATCAATACGAACAATGGAACGGAGTTTACGATTACTTTCGCAACAACGGAGAGGAATACGGGGTGACACTATGCCTGGTCCAAAGGTAATGATCGTTGAGGACGAAGGTATCGAAGCGCTGGACATTCAATACAAGCTGAAAAGCCTGGGATACAGGACGACCGACATCGTTTTTTCGGGAGAAGAGGCCGTCGAAAGAGCCCGCGAGCTACGCCCCGACCTCGTGTTAATGGACGTTATGCTTGGTGGAGAGATCGATGGCGTGGCGGCCGCGGATCAGATCCGCGCTCACCTGGATATTCCGATCGTCTACCTCACGGCTTACGCCGACGAAGCCACGTTGCAGCGCGCAAAGATAACCGAACCCTATGGCTATATCGTCAAACCGTTCAGAGAGCGGGAACTGCACATAGCCATCGATATGGCGCTGTACAGACATAGGATGGAGAGGAAACTTCGGGAGAACGAGAGGTGGCTGACGACGACGCTCAGGAGTATTGGTGATGCTGTGATCGCCACCGACGAAAACGGGCTGATAACATTCATGAATCCCGTTGCCGAGGATCTGACAGGTTGGAAAGAGGAAGAGGTCTTACATAGAAAGCTGATAGAGATATTCAATATCGTAAACAGGGACACGCGTAAGCCCGTCGAGAACCCGGTAACGAAGGTTTTGGCCGAAGGCACCGTTGTAGGGCTGGCAAACCACACGGTGCTGATAGCAAAGGACGGCAAAGAGAAACCGATAGATGACAATGCCGCCCCCATCAAAGACGATAAGGGGAACGTTATCGGCGTAATCCTGGTATTTCGAGACGTCACGGAGCGCGAGAAGGCGGAAGATGCGCTGCGAAGGGCGAATGATGAGTTGGAGGCGAGGGTGGCGGCGCGTACTGCCGATCTGGAGTTGGCCAACAATCGGCTCAAGCAGGAGATCGAGCAGCGCAAACTGGCGGACGAGAGGCTTAAGGAGAAGAACCTGGAGCTGGAGAACGCTAATCGGGCCAAGGACCGGTTTCTGGCCAACATGAGCCACGAACTGCGAACGCCGCTCAACGCCATTATCGGCTTTACCGGCACGCTCCTTATGAAACTGCCCGGCCCCCTTACCGATGACCAGGAGAGCCAACTGCAGACGATTCAAAGCAGCGCTAAGCATCTGCTGTCACTCATCAACGACCTGCTAGACATCGCTAAGATCGAGTCTGGAAAGGTCGACATCAGGACCGAGTCGGTTGATGTAGTAGCGGTGATCCGTGAGGTGGTGAATACCCTTAAGCCGATGGCGGAGGAAAAGGGGCTCAAGTTAACAAACGGCACCCCGGATGGGCAGATCACCATACTCTCCGACCGGCGTGCCCTGAGTCAGATCCTTCTAAACCTCCTCGACAACGCTATCAAATTTACTGAAAGGGGCTCCATTCACATCAAATGCGCCCAGCGCCAGAGAGAAGGGCGGCTGACGACAGAGATCAGCGTGATAGATACGGGAATTGGCATCCGAGAGAAGGATCAGAGGGTGCTTTTCGAGGCGTTCAGGCAGTTAGACAGCTCATTACTGTTTCCACGCACAGGCTCCGGACTAGGTCTGTATCTAAGCCAAAGGCTGGCACAAATGATAGGTGGCGAGATCAATTTTCAAAGCGTTTACGGAGAGGGCAGCACCTTTACCCTAACTCTCTGACCGCTGCGACCGATCATCTATCGTCGTTGCCCTCAGGAGGGTTCTCCCCGAAAATCTGTTCGTAAGAGCGGGGCTTGATCCATCCAGGCACTGTGGGGAACTTGGAAACGTTGCCCCGATTGGGGATGTAGTACGCCTCATCCCGCTTGCGCTGCTCCTGGGCTTCCGGGGCGAAGTAGGCCACCCACTCCTTCGGGCTATCGATGCTCTCGCCGCCATGAGGGGTCAACCTCTGCCGCACCTGGATAAGGGCAGGGGCATTGAGGGCTGGTCCACCTACCACCGCCTGGCCGCGAGATAGGGCTGGCAACTCGTCCAGGATGTCCTTGGAAGCTGACTCCACCGCCGAGGCTACGGTGTTCTGGTCGATAGGGTTTACGATCCGCAGGATGAACTGGGTCATGCACTGGCTGAGTACATCCTGGTCTAGCTTGCCGGGGCGCTGGCTGATCAATCCAACCCCGATGCCGAACTTCCGCCCCTCGGAGAGAATCGTCTTTAACTGGCGCGCCGAAACCACCCTGTCGATCCCCTCGCCACCAGGAGCGAAGTGGTGGGCCTCCTCCAACAGAACGAATGCAGGGTAGGGTAGGTAAGCCTCCTCCCCTGGTTTAGCCTTCTGTCGGACGGTCTCCATCCTGGCCCGGTAAAGCCGGCGCAGCAGGACGCTGACGATCACCTGCTGCTCCCGGGGATCGATCTCGTTGAGCTGTAGCACCGTGCACTGGCCGGGTTTGAATAGCTCGCCGAGGGAGATGTGGTCGTAATCCTTGAAGATGCTGGACTCCGCCAGCCGATCCAGTCGCCAGAGAACCCCATGAACGCTGGATGAGAAGTCGGCTCCCTCTGCTTCCTTCTCTTCCGAAAAGGCTCTAACAGCGTTCTTCAGATCGTCGATTGTCCAGTGCTCAGGAGAGCCGTGGAGCTTCTGGGAATCCTGGATAACGCGCCGGTGGGCGGTGGAGAGTATATAGTCCATCCGCTCACCCATGTCGGACAGCAAATAACGCAGATCCCCAAGGGTGAGACTGGCCGCCTTAACGTACACCTGCTCAGGGGTGATAATTTTCACTTCCGGTTTGTAGCCATCCGGGCCGGCGAAGTCCGATATCCCCTGCATAGCGTCCAGGGTGTGGTACTCTCCGTGGGGATCCACTATCAGCAGGCAGGCTCGGTTGCCGGGCTTCATCAACTCCTCTATCACCACGCCAGCTAGGTAGCTCTTGCCGGCTCCTGTGGAGGCTATGATCGCCATGTGGGTGGATACCAGTTCCTTGGTGGATAGCACTACCGGGACGCGGCGCCCCGGCCGCGACAGCAGGTAGCCGACATGGGCTGAGCCTGGAGCGCCGAGCGTACGCGGGTTCAGCACCCTGGACAGCACGTCATCCGGCACCAGGTAGATAGGCCACCCCTGGCGAGGGGGTATGCGGGGGTTCACGAAGCTCTTGAGTCTCTCGTCGAAGTAGCCAAGCAAGCTGACAGTCACGTCGAACAGCTCAGCCTCTGGGGAGGAATATCCGAGAGCTCCGGCCACGGAGGCGGGCGACACTAGGGGGTCTGCTGAGAACTCGTCGGGGTAGAGTCTAGCCGGACGTCGCCGCACAACCCTGCCAATCACCTCCCGCTCGGCACCGTCCACCCTCGTGGGGTAGTAGACGAACTCACCGACCTTGACGGCGTTATCCCTATCTGGGGTGAGGAATGTATACTCCTGTGGCCTGTCTCCAGGCCCCTTGGCAGTTCCTATCTGTTGCGCAGCCATGTCATCCTCCTGTGGAAGCGGCAGCTCGCGGATCGCTACTAGCGCCCCAGCCTTCTCCTCTTCAACTGTTCGTGGAAGGCGAACCTGATGATGGCGTCCTCCTGATCCTTCCCAAGGTCCAGGAATCTGGCCCCCAGCCTGAGATACTGCCAGCCATCGGCATCCAATCGTATCTGCCTGACTACCTCTGCGTTGGCCCGGATAGTCCTGGATAGGCCGGGCAATGGAAAGCTGAGCCTCAGTTTGGCTCCGGTCGCTATCGGCTCGCTCGTGTGTAAAAGCACCCCGCCAGCGCTGAGGTCGAGTATCGTCGCTTTGAAAGGCTTCTCTTCATCCCCATCGATCAGCAGCGCTTCTTCCGGATCGATCAGGACGCTCAATCGAACGTTCCAGCGCCTTTGCACCCGTTGGACTTCGCTTTCGATACGCAGCTTGAGATTTGGCCTGTTGTGGCTAAACCGAACCGTCGCGCTAGAGTCGAAGATGTAGAGCGCGTTGTCGGTCTCTTTCCTCATCACTACCTTGAAGGCGCCAGGGCCACGCATCAGCAGCGGGCTGTCCTCGGGCACGACGACCGTAACGACATCATCACAGATGTCGGCAACCCTGCCGTTATAAGACCGCTGGCCGTGAATAGTCCCCGTACGAAGCTTCACCAGATCGCCGGTCTTCAACAGCTTTTGGATTTCCACAAATTCGTTGGTCACCATTGCCCTCTCACAAACAACAGATCACTGCTGCGCCTACGATAGACCTGCTATTCACCGCCCCGGAATGATACATGATCATCGTCGTACAAGTCTTGCGCTCCAGTCCAGATTGGAGCGAAGCACCGCCAGAGCCCCGGTGCTTTCCGGGTAGGCTTGTATCAATCTGGTGAGCAATCCATTGAGCAGTTCAGGTATGGCGGGGTTCCCCATGGCGGACAGGCGGGGCAGGTAGGTCACCACCGGGCCGTTATCGGAGTTGTGGAACATCCGAAACTGCTCCTCTGTAAGCGGCTCGACCTCAGCACCGATCCGGGACGCGATTGGGGGCACACCCTGCCGGTAGTAGCTATTCTCGCCGGCGCTCCAATGCCAGCCAACGATAGCCACCCCCACAACCGTCGCTGTCTCCGGCATGTAGTCCGGTGCGAATGTGCTGCGCAGAGGCTCGCTCGAAAGCCTGGGGCCCAGCGTGCCATACGTAGGGTTCAGCAACAGCGTATCGTAGATCACCCCGACGAGGTAGGTGCGGCCATCCCCAACTGCGATGCGCACGAACTGTCCGAAGGCGTAATCCTCCGGCTGCGGCGGATCGGCGACCTCGCCGGGCGCGAATATCTGCACCACGTAGTCGGTGTGGCTGTTCGATTTTACGACGCTTCCTAAGAGCATTGCATCACTCCCTCATTTTCAGCCTTTCGCGTTTTTTCGTGCGTTTCGCGATCCAAACCAGCACTCGTCCTACACCCTACGTCGCCGCTTGCTCGTCGCCTTGGGTGCGAGGCGGAGCCGCATGCCGTTCCGCTCGCAGAACGCCTGGAGCTGGCTGTAGAAAAGCTCCCGATCCTGCATACTCAGCACCGCCGCGGCGTCCACCGCCTCGAAGCAGTAGGGGTAGCCGGTCCCGGCGATCACCTCGCAACGCACCACATCGGCCACGTAATCCACCAACCCCTCCTGCACAACCCATCGAGGGATGTCCAGGCGAGCTGGGGGACCGTCGCCCGTAGTCTGGAGATACAGAAAGGCTATGTCGCGCCGAAAGTCGTCCTCACCCCAGACGTAGTTGCGGAGGGTATCGTCACGGGCGCAGATGAAGGCGCGGGTTCTGTCTCCCCAGCGCATCCGGCCTCGCAGCAGATGGGCGTCATTTATCCGGTCCGTCCTGGGCAGGTTACCCAGATGGCGCAGCAGGGTAGAGAGATCCTTGGCGTGGCTGGTGTCCACGAAGCCGACCAGCGGCACCCGCTTATCGCGAGAGGCCCGGAGCATAAGCATAACGCTCTCGAAGTATTTCTCGCGCGTGCGGGGCGCCAGAGGGCCGGCAAATGATGCCACCAGGGTCCCGTCGAAGAATACGACGGGCGGAGGATCAGTCCGCTCCCACTGCTCCATGTGCCTCACGATCTGGCTCACCTCTGCCTGGAACCTGCGGAGGTTCACATCCAGCTCCGGATTGTCCCTGTCATCCCCTCTCTCCGTCGGAAGGCTCAACGGCAGCAGCTCGAACTCGGCGTCCTTGACGTAGTCGCGGGCGTCCCTGCTGTGGCGGTTCTCGAACCAGGCCACCTGGATCGCCGCGATGCCGAATGAGTAATCTTTGTTGGGAGCTATCTGGCTTCCGTCCACCGCCAGGGTTGTGATGCCCTGGATGCGATCGAAGGCCCATGCACGCGCCTCCTCGTGGTTCGACCAACTCAGGCCGAAGGGAACCACCAGGGGCGAACCGTGCTCCTCGCTCGGGAGCGCCCCGGGGGCATCGGCCAGATTCTCCAGGCGCGCATCTATCTCAGTCGCGGGCATCGCTTCGAGCTGGCTCAGCCACTCCCTGTAGCCCCGCAATGCCTGGGCGTGCTGAGCCTCGAACTGCAGAAACTCCGGCAGCTTCGCCTCCAGAGCCCTCTGAACCTTGTTCGGATAGAGCATCTCGAAACCTTCAAAAAACCACAGATTTCACAGATTACACAGAAAGAGCATCAAGAAAATATTAAATATCTGTGCATTCTGTGTAATCTGTAGATAGCTTCTGTTAGCCCCATTTAATCTTCGATGACAGTCTCACCATCTATCTTTACGAGCCGCACGACGTGGCCGAGAAGGTTATCGAAAGAGTCGTCGTGGGAGATCACCACGAGCTGGTCGAAGGATTTCAGATTCTGGATCTGAGCGGCTAAGTTGGTCCGTCTCAGTGCGTCCATGTGGGCTGTCGGCTCGTCCAGGAAGGCCAGCCTCAGGTTGCTAAGATCTTGCAGCAGCGCCAGCCTCACCGCCAGCGCCGCCGCCATCTGCTCACCGCCCGAAAGCTGTTTAAAATCCCGCTCTTCGGACCGTATCCGGCAGCGGATCTCGTAGTCGGAGCCCCACTCAATAGAGACCGTCTGCTGGTCCAGCAGGTCGCGGTAGATGCCGGTGGCCCTCTTGGAGATTCTCTGCAGTAACACTCTGGCCATCTCCGGTCCGGTAGCATCCAGCGCGCGGCGGATCGCCTCCACGGCCTCCGCGTACTGCCTGCACTCCACCGCCTCCCCCTGAGCGGCCTCCATCTCCGCCTTGCTTCGGCGCAGCTTTTCTATCTCCAGAAGATTCCTCTCCTCATCCCTGCGGCATAGCTCCAGCTCCCGGCGGCAGCCTGCCGCCCGTCCGGCAACCTCTTCTACCGCCTCTAAGATGCGCCGATGCTCCGCCTCGTCGTAGGCTGCCTGGAGGGCCTCGAGTCCTCGCCTGGCACTCTGTAGTGCCGACTCTGCCTGCTCCATCTCCTGATCGGCTTTAAGCTTCGCCTCCCTCCGCTGCCGTAGCCGTTCCGCCTCCGCCTGATGGGCCAGGAAGCTTCGATAGGAGGTCTCACTCTCATCTCGCAGCCGGGCCGCAGCGGCCATCTCCTCCTCCAACTGTGCGAAGGGCTCCAATGCCAGCCGCGCCCGATCCTCTGCAATCCGAGCCCCGGCGGCCTCCCTCTTGGACCTTTCCAGAGCCCGCACTACCTCCGGTCGCACCCGGGCTACCTGCTGGAGAATCGCTGTAGCCTGCCCTCTGGGGTCTCCCAGTTCAGCCAGGGCTGAACGGGCCGCTGTAAGCTCATCGGCTGCGCTGGTCTCTCTTTCAATCACGGCCTTGGCTACTGCCAGCGCCTGCAGCTCCCTTTCGACTGCTTGAGATGCCTCCTCGGTCTGGCTCCGCCACCCCGCCTCCCCGGCCAGCAACTGCCACGACCTCTCCGCCTCAGCCAGAGCTGGCTCCAGCCCCTGTATCTCATCCTGAACTCGGACTTTCTGCGACGGGGTTTCAGCCAAGTTGGCCTGCAGGGATTCCAGCCGCGATATCTCTCCCTCCAGCCTGGACTTCTCCTCAGAAAGCGGCTGGAGTCTGCGATTCAAATCCGGGAGCCTGGACACGCTTCGCTCCGCATTCCGGGCTTCGGCCAACTCTATCTCCACTCGCTCCAGATCGCCTCGCGCTCTCTCCAACTCGGCCGAAATATCTGCCATCATCGCCTCGAAGTAGGCGTCCAGGGAAACTCCTTCCTGGAGGTTGTGGCAGGGCTCCTTGAGGAATGGGCAGAGGCCATCCCCCACCTGAGCCCTGGATCGCTCAGCCTCTTCATAGCGGACTTGCAGCGATTGCACCGCGCCGAAGAGGGAGTCTCGTTTCTCCTGCAACTCCCGGGCTCGTGCTGCCACCGACACGAGCGGGCTCAGCCTCTGGATCTCAGACTGAAGCTGCTCCATCTCCGCCCCAAGCTGCCGGAGGCGGCCCTTGGCCTCGGACAGATCGTCCAGAGCCTGCTTCAGCGTCCAGCCCTGCTGCTCCAGTTGGGCCAACTGCTGGCGCAGCTCCCGATCCCGCTCTCTGAGGGCCTCCAGACCGGTCGCAACCGGCCGCGCAGCCTCGATCTCCGCCAAACGTGCCTCGGCTTCCGCGAGACGTCTCTGAGCGGCCGATCTTCGCTCCTCGATCAGGGGGAGCTGGCGCGCCGCCTCCTGGTAGCTTCTAACCCTTTCCTCCAGATGCCGAAGGGCGCTCTCTCGTCTCTCCTGTTCCGGGATCAGCAGCTTCAACTCCGCGGCGCGAGCTTCCTCCCCTGCAAGCTCCGCCAGCCTTTGCTCGGCCGCCAGCATCTCCTGCTCTGCCTTCAGCGCAGCCCGAGCGGCCATCTCAGCTCTCTGGCGCAACCGGTCACGTTCCTGCCGCTGCTGGCTAAGCTGCTTCAGCCGTGCGTCGGCCTCCAGATAGAGCCGGTATCCCTCGCGGCAGGCTTCTACCTGCCGGGCCGACTCTTCGGCTCGAGCCAACTCAGCAGCCTGCTCCTCCTGGCGGCGCCGCGCCGCTACTGCGCGACTCTCCGCCACCCCGAGCTCCGACACCGCGCGCTGGACTGCCTGCTGGGCTCGCTCCCACCGCTCGCGCGAGTCTGCCAGCGCTGCCTGCTCATCCTGGATTTTGGCCATCTCCATCCCCAGGTCGGCCATCCGCCTCTTAAGCTCCGCCTGCCGCTTCTCTAC
>JBMNNU010000088.1:0-11954 GCA_050942695.1 Chloroflexota bacterium | reverse complement strand
GGGCGCGGGAAAAATCGGCACCACCGGAAGGGGAATAGGCCCGGCTTACGCCGATAAAACGGCTCGCTGCGGATTGAGGGCCGGGGATTTGCTGGACCTGGCAAGTTTTCGGGTCAAGCTGGAGCGTGCGTTAAACCAGAAGAACGCATTGATCAGCAAGGTTTATGGCGCGGAGCCCTATCTCCTGGATAAGGTGCTGGACGAGTTCACCGACTACGCTGCGAGGCTGAAGCCTTACATTCAGGAAACCGGGCCTATCGTAAGCAGTGCTGTGAGGCAGAATAAGAACATACTGCTCGAGGGCGCTCACGGCACATTGCTCGATCCAGACCACGGAACCTATCCGTACGTTACCTCTTCGTCTCCTACAGTTGCGGGATTGTGCCTCGGCGCGGGGCTTGGACCCACGGCTCTCGATGTGGCTGTGGGGGTGTTCAAAGCCTATTCTACACGGGTTGGCGGCGGACCTATGCCTACAGAGCTGGCGGACCAGGTGGGCGAGTTGATGCGAGCTCGCGGCCAAGAGTTCGGGACTACCACCGGCAGGCCACGACGGTGTGGATGGTTCGATGCCGTTGCAGCCAAGCACTCGGTGGATGTAAACGGTTTTAACTCTATCGCAGTTACCAAGCTCGATGTCCTTGATGAATTGGAAGAGATGAAGATCTGTATCGCCTACCGGTTGGGAGACAAAGAGATAGACTACGTTCCGGCTGACCCAGAGGATTATGCGAGGTGCGAGCCGGTTTTTGAGAGCCACAAGGGCTGGATGAAGCCAATCTCCACGACAAGAAGCTTTGAGGAGCTACCCCCGGCGACTTTGAGCTACCTTTCTCGACTCGAGCAGTTGATGGGGGTAGGAATCGACTTCGTTGGTGTAGGGGCGAGTAGGGATGAGGTTATCTGCAAAAGAACACTGTTCTAATCGATTGCCATTGCGTTATCTGCTCTTCGATCTGGATGGAACCCTGGTCGATACAACAGAGTTGATCCTCAACTGCTACCGTGCGGCCATTTTCGATCTGGTAGATAGCCCCCCATCTGACGAAGAGATAACGAAGGGGTTCGGCACGCCAACCCGCGACCAGTTGTGGAGGCTGTTCCCCAGCCTCAGACATCGCATAGATGAACTGGAGGCCATGTGGAAAGATGCCTACCAAAGTCTTCACGATCAATTGGTGAAGCCTTTCCCCGACACTGTTGAGGTGTTGAAGGGGCTGCGCGAGCGAGGGTATCCGCTGGGCATAGTAACATCCAAAGTGAGATCGGATGTGGAGAGGGTTCTACCCATGTTCGATCTGGAAGGTCTCTTGGACGTCGTAGTCAGCGTCGACGATACTACAAAACATAAACCCCATCCTGAACCGGTGCTCAAAGGGATGGAGTTGATGTCGGCTCATCCCAGCGAAACCCTATACGTTGGTGATAGCCTTTCGGATATGAAGGCTGGACGGGAAGCGGGAACGAGAGTAGCGGCCGCGATGTGGGGCCCCTGTCCCAAAAAGCTGCTGTTGGACTTTGGCCCAGATTACACGCTTTCGTCGATTCGCGACCTGTTGAATATCTGTCCGGGAGTTGAATAGCTGTTTACCATCAACTTTCAGCCATTAGCGGTCAGCTTGTGTGCGAGCAATCGCGCAGCATTTACAATGCGAAGAATGCGTACTGTTTGCAGGGCTGGATATCAACGAGCTATTATATTGTCAACTACCGGAGTATTTTTAAAGCTGATGGCTGAAAGCTGAAGGCTGTTTGCCAATATGTCCAGTGATATACGTACCGCCTTATCCTTCGATACTCGTACGGTATTGAAAGAAAACGAGGTGTTCCTGGTCTGCGATATCTCCGGGGATATCCGAGCCCACAGCATGGAAGGCCAGGGACTCTACTTCCGAGATACTCGCTTCTTGAGCATGTACCAAATGGGTATCGAGGAGATGGGGCTTTCCCTCCTGTCTGCCGCTGGCGACCAGAGCTTCATGGGCAACCTTCAGTTCGCTAACAATAGGGGCGCCCTCAAGGATGGCACACCTCTCGAAGCCCGGACAATCAGCGTTCGGCGGAACCGCTTCATCCGCGATGGCCTTCATGAGCGGATCGGCTTCTTCAGCTTTAACTCGTTTCCGGTGGAACTGACAGTCAAGTTTGCTTTCGGATCGGATTTCCTCGATATGTTTGCGGTGCGAGGCTACGCTCAGCGCTCCAAACATGGGATAGTAGCCAACCCCACCAATGATGAGCAGACGATTTGGTTGAATTACCAGGGACTCGACGGCATCGTGCGAAGGACGCAGATCAGCTTCGAGTCCCTCCCCGAGAAGATCGAGATCATGCCAGGCGAACTTGCTCTCTCAGGACAGACACCACCAGCCAGTTCCCTCGGGCCTCGAGAGGAGGACCGTGTCAAGCCGCCTCACGCTGTTGCGACCTTCCGGCTTGTTCTGCCTCCGCGTAAGGCAGCCTCGATAACCCTACATGTTCTACCACTAATCTGTGAAACCTGCGCCGTGGTCGCGCCGTTGGATATCGAGTACAACACGATATCCGATTCCTACCGCCAATGGGCCGATACCTGTTCCGAAATCATCTCCGACAACGAGCTTTTCAACGCCATGGTCAAGAGAGCCCTGTACGATCTCAGGCTGCTGATGAACGATGCTCCCTCGGGCTCCTTACCGTCGGCCGGGATACCGTGGTTCAGCGTGCCGTTTGGGAGGGACAGTATTATCACCTCTTACCAGACTCTGATGTTGCAGCCGGATATCGCCCGGGGCACTCTCCGCTTTCTGGCCGAATGCCAGGGGAGAGAGTTTAACGATTGGAGAGACGAGGAGCCGGGTAAGGTGGTCCACGAGATCCGCTTAGGCGAGATGGCTC
Source organism: Chloroflexota bacterium (assembly GCA_050942695.1). Lineage (GTDB taxonomy): Bacteria > Chloroflexota > UBA6077 > UBA6077 > UBA6077 > JBMNNU01. The sequence continues at coordinate 9,077 of JBMNNU010000088.1, read as the reverse complement.
AGTTGGGAGAGGTTCCCCACGACTCTTACTATGGTACGGTGGATGCCACGCCGCTCTTCATCATTTTGCTGAGCGAACTGCTGCATTGGACCGGGGATTGGGTTTTCGTATCTGAGCTGCGAGACTCCTTGTTGCTCGCTCTCGAGTGGGTTCGTCGGCACGGCGACCTAAACGGTGATGGGTTTATCGAGTACAAAAGCCGGTCCGCTCGCGGCATCAGGAATCAGGGTTGGAAAGATTCTATCAACTCCGTATGCTGGCAAGACGGGAGCCTGGTGGAGCCGCCTATTGCCCTCGTAGAAGCCCAGGGCTATGCTTACGACGCGCGAGTGAGGGCAGCCGAACTGTTAAACGGGTTGGGTGATACAGCCCTCGCGCAACAGTTGCTCGAAGAGGCTGCTGAGCTGAAGGATCGGTTCGAAAAACGGTTCTGGCTGGAGGAAAAGATGTACCTGGCTCAGGCCTTAGACAGCCAGGGGAAACCGATACCTGCGGTTACCTCTAACGCCGGCCACTGCCTCTGGTCTGGCATTGTACATCCAACCAAAGCGGAGAGAATAGTCCGTCGTTTGATGTCCGAGGATATGCTATCCGGATGGGGTATCAGGACTATGAGTAGCCTTGAGCCTAACTTCAATCCCATGAGCTACCACAACGGCTCAGTATGGCCTCATGACAACTCTCTCATCGCAGCCGGATTCAAAAGGTATGGCTATGACGAGGCTGTCTGCAAGCTGTTTACAGAGATATTCGAAGCAGGTTTGAGGTTTGGCAATTACCGGCTTCCAGAACTGTACTGCGGTTTCGACCGGGATCGCCGTTACCAATCGATGCCGGCTCAATATCCTGTATCTTGCAGCCCCCAAGCGTGGGCTGCTGGATCGGTGTTTCTATTTCTGCAGCAGGTTCTGGGGCTTCGGCCAGAGGCAACCCGCTCTACCATACATTTAAAGCCCGTTTTACCTACCTGGTTGAACAGGCTATCGCTGCGCCGCCTGCGGGTTGGAGACCATCTGATCGATCTTGATTTCGAAAGAGAAGGTGACAGGGTTCACGTCGACGCAGGCAACCTGGACGATCTTAAATTAGTCCTGAGTACTGCGTCCTGAGTCCTTATATGTTGAATGCAGGACTCAGGATACAGGACTAAGGACTCGATAAAGGAGGGGGACATTGGTTAGATTTGGATTGGTGCCCCAAACACAGAGGTTCTTCGAACTGTTCGAAGAGGATGCGAAAAATCTGGTGGCAGGGGCAAAGTTGCTCCGCGAAATGCTGGATAAATACGATCAAGCGCATCGTCTGGTTAAGAAGATAGAGAGCTACGAACACGAGGGTGATAGGATAACTCACGATCTGTTCGCCGAGTTGAATAGAACCTTCGTAACCCCACTTGACCGAGAAGATATCCACGCTCTGGCATCGGCAATGGACACCATCATGGATCAGATCGAGGCCGCTGCGGATACCATGGTTCTCTATGGAGTTGAGCACCCGACGGACCATGCAAAGCTGCTTGCTGACATTATCATAGACTCTACAGAGCAGATATTACAGGCCATCTCGGTCATGCGGGCGCGGCGAAACCTCCGTGAGATCTTGGTGAACTGCGTGGAGATTAACCGTTTGGAGAATGAGGCCGACGAAGTTCGCAGAAAGGTGTTGGCGGAGCTGTTCCGCGAGGAGCGCGATGTCATTAAACTGATCAAGTGGAAAGAGATTTACGAACTTCTTGAACAGACTACTGATGAATGCGAGGATGTCGCCGACGTGCTTCAGGCGATAGTAATGAAGAATGCCTGAAGCGCTATTACTCCTAGGCTTGGTAGTGATCCTGGCAGTTGCCTTCGACTTCATTAACGGTTTTCACGATACAGCCAACTCCATCGCTACGGTAGTGGCGACCCGAGTCTTAACGCCACGGCAGGCGATCTTAATGGCTGCATCTTTGAATTTCCTGGGTGCTTTCTCCGGTACCGCCGTCGCTACGACGGTGGGCAGGGATATCGTGGATCCCTCTGCTGTCACCCAAACGGTGATCATTGCGGCTCTGGGAAGCGCCATCTCCTGGAACCTGATTACCTGGTACTTCGGCATCCCCAGCAGTTCGTCTCACGCTCTTATTGGCGGTATTGTTGGCGGGGCTCTCGCCTTCCAAGGAAGCGGTGTGCTCAACAGGGTCGGGTTGGAGAAGATCGTAGGAAGTCTGATATCGTCGCCCTTTATCGGCATGGTTTTTGGCTTTATCTTGATGATCGGGCTGCTGTGGCTGGTGTTTCGGCAGAGCCCTCACGCTGTAAACGTGCATTTCCGCAAGCTACAACTGATATCTTCTGCCTTCATGTCGTTCAGCCATGGTTCAAACGATGCTCAAAAGACCATGGGCATCATCACTATGGCCCTGTTCAGCTACGGATCGATATCCGATTTCCACGTGCCAACATGGGTTATGGCGCTGGCGGCGACGGCGATGGCCGCGGGAACCTCGGTTGGGGGCTGGAGAATCATCAAGACCATGGGGCACAAGATCATCAAATTAGAGCCGATCCACGGTTTTGCGGCGGAAACGTCTGCGGCTGTCGTGATACAGGCGGCCAGCCATTTGGGACTCCCCGTTAGCACTACCCACGTGATATCCGGCTCAATCATGGGGGTTGGAGCGTCGAAAAGGCTTTCGGCTGTGCGATGGGGGGTTGCGGGCAATATGTTTGTGGCATGGATACTGACTATCCCCATTACCGCTACGATGGCATGGCTCATCTTCGAGGGGATGATGGTGCTCCAACAAGCCCTTTAATGTAAAACAGGGGGACGCGGGGATGGACCCCACCCCTTGCCCCTCCCCCACGGGGAGAGGGGAGAGAGGGACAGACCCCACCCCCGGCCTCTCCCCCAACGGGGAGGGGAGAGAGTTGCTCCCTCTCCCACCGCAGTGGGAGAGGGTCGGGGTGAGGGAACTTGGCATCCCCCGTCACCCAGTCTTGCCCCTATAAACCGCACTCTCAATAACGTCCGCTATGCGCGCTTCAGCGAGGGGCGGCATTAGAGCTCGAGCCCGCTCGCTCATCGATTCGAGTTGCTCCCTGTTCTGCAGTAGCGACAGAATAGATTCGGCCAGTTTCGCGCCGTCTAACTCTGCCTCTTGATATACCACTGATGCCTGGGCTTTCGAGAATACTTGAGCGTTGGCGTTTTGGTGGGAACGGGGCATGGGGATGATGATGCTAGGTTTACCCAGAGCAGCTAGCTCGGTGAGTGTCGAAAGGCCTGCTCTGCTCACCACCAGGTCGGCTGCGGCCAGGGCGTGGCCCATCCCTTCAGCCAGGAACTCCATTTGCCGGTAATTGGGCATCGAGTCCGGCAGCTCCACCCTCTTCCCCTTGCCGGTTATGTGCAGGATCTGGCAGTTGGAGGTTAGCTGCTTTGCGGCACTTGCTACCAACCTGTTCAACCCCAAAGCCCCGGTGCCCCCACCTGTAACCAGTACCACCGGTAGGTCATCGCGCAGCGTGAAAAGCCTTTTCGCCTCTTCTCGGCTTCCGGAGAGGATCTCATGGCGCACAGGATTGCCGGTGACTGTAGTTTTGGAACTGGGAAAGTGAGCCAGTGATGATGGGAAGGTTACGGTGATTTTGTTTGCAAATGGAGCCAATATCTTGTTAGCCAATCCGGGTTCAACGTCCTGTTGATGGATCACCGTAGGTACTCTGAGTATACTGGCGGCCATCAAGGGCGGTACAGCAGCGAAACCCCCAGCGGCAAAGGCAAGGTGGGGGCGGAACTTGGCAACCGTGGCCAGGGATTGAATCAACCCCATAGGGATCCTGAACAGGTCCACAAGATTCTGCCAGGACCAGTATCGGCGCAGCTTGCCGGTTTGGACAGACCGAAATGGTATACCCATTCTCGATACCAGCTCGAGTTCAGGGCCGCTCGATGTGCCGATATATAAAAATTCACACTCTGTCCTCTTTCGCAGCTCTTGCGCTACTGCCAGGACGGGAGCAGATGACCCCCCCGATCCACCTCCTGCCAAAAGTACCCTCATCATTACTCCGGTTGATAAGATGTTGCGCAACGCATGCGGTCGGCATGCCGCTCTAGAGCCAGCTCGATCAGGCGATCGATGAGCTGAGGATAGGGCAAGCCGCTGGCCTCCCACAGCTTCGGATACATGCTGATCTTCGTGAATCCCGGGATTGTGTTCACCTCGTTCAGGTACACCTTGCTGGATTGCTTCTCGAGGAAGAAATCTACCCGGGCCATACCAGAGCAGTCTATGGCGCGGAACGCTTCCACCGCCAGATGCCGGATCTCTTCCGCCGTTTCTGAGGGGATCGGGGCGGGTATCAGCAGCTCTGACCCCTCGTCTAGATATTTAGCGCGATAGTCGTAGAACTCGTTGCATGGGATGATTTCGCCGGGGACTGAGGCTATGGGGTCGTCGTTGCCCAGGACGCTACACTCGATCTCCCGGCACTGGATCCCCTCTTCGACAACGATCTTTCTGTCATATTTTGCAGCCTCGGCTATCGCTCTCGATAGGCTGCTGCGGTTGGAAGCCTTTGAGATCCCGACGCTGGATCCTAGGTTGGCGGGCTTGACGAAGCAGGGATAGCCGAGCGACTTCTCGACGAAATCCATAGAGACTTCTGGTTCGTTTTCCCAATCCTTCCGGGCCACTACCACATGCTTGACGATGGGAAGCCCTCTCTCTTTGAAGAGTACCTTCATGATCGCCTTGTCCATCCCAACGGAGGAAGCAAGCACTCCGGCGCCCACGTATGGAACTCCAGCCATCTCCAACAGCCCCTGCACTGTTCCATCCTCTCCGTAGGGGCCATGCAGGACTGGAAATACCACATCTACTGTCAGCCTATTATTGGATCTAGGAGGGCTGGAAGCCACAGCCAAGGGAGCGCTGGATGTGTTGGCCGAGGTGAGCAAAACCGGTTCCAGGCTATTGTTCGTGAGCCCCGACTGAAGAGCCTGCAAAGGGTTGCCTTCCAGCAGCCATCGCCCCTCCTTCGTGATGCCGATGGGGATAACTTCGTATTTTGATCGGTCCAGATTCTTGATAATTGATGTTGCCGAGGCTAGTGAGACCTCGTGCTCACCCGAACGCCCGCCGAACAGGACGCCTACCTTAATCTTCATGCATGGGTCTCCTCTTATAGCTCACCAAGAACGACGTAAGCTATGTTAGTGGCGTGGGAATTGATCCTCTTGAGATCGTTGAGCAGGTCCATGTGTATAGAGCTGGTTTCGATACTCTCTTTTGCACCTGCATGGAGTCGCTGAATATGGGCCTGGCGCAACTCTCTCTCCATTTTGTTAACGACAGCCTTCTCGGCAAGCACCTTTTGTGCCAATTCCACGTCTCTCGTGGCCACAGCCGTGATTACCGAACGAAGATTATCCATCACCTGCCGATACAGCTCCTCAACCTCGGCCATTCCTTTGGAGGAGAACACGAGGCGACCCTCTACTTTCTTCCTTGCCAACTGCATCGTGCTTTTATCGATGATATCACCTATGTGCTCAAGATCGTTGATCATATATAGTAGCCCGATCTCCCGCTTCGACTGCTCCTCTGTCAGACTCTGCTGGGATAATTGCGTGAGGTATCCCTTGATCGATTCCTCGAGGTAATCAATCTGGTCTTCCCTCTTCTCGATTTGTTCCAGCAGCACCTCGTCGTTATTGCGAAAGACAGTCAGGCTATCCCTTACCATGTCCTGGATCAGGTCTGCCATCCTCAGCGTTTCCCTTGTTGCCTGCCCTAGAGCAAGGGCAGGTGATTCCAGAACGTAATCGTCCAGATAGATAGACTTGAAGCTATTGTCCTCGCTTTTCTCTGGCACCAACCAGCGCACCAGCCGAGCGAACTGGTTCGTGAAAGGTAGGAACAAAAAGGCGATGGCCACGTTAAAAATAGTGTGGGCGTTGGCTACCTGGCGAGCCCCATCTGAGGCCGTCAACGACACCAGGTCGGCGAATAACCCTGTGATCGGCAGGAATATGGCGGCTCCCAACAGTTTAAATGTGACGTGAGCGATAGCTACCCGCCTGGCCTCCGGGTTGCCCCCAACGCTGGAAAGAAAGGCTGCTAGGGAGGTGCCGACGTTGGCGCCCAGGACCAGCGGAATTGCAGCTTCGAGCGGCAGCAGGTCATTTGCCGCTAAGGCCAGAATGAAGCCCACGGTGGCCGCGCTGCTGGTGGTTACACCCGCAAAGACAGCCCCTATCAGGACAGCCAGGATAGGCACCTCTCCCAGGCTGATGAACAGCTCTCGGACTAAACTGTTCCCGGCTAGCGGCGACATGGAATCGATGATGATCTTGAGCGCCAAGAACACCAAGCCAAAGCCCAGGATCGATTGGCCTACATCCCGCAAGGAGCGGCGCCGGGATGATAGGTACAGCGCTACCCCCGCAGCTACCAGTAAAAGGGAGTAATCGTAGATGCGGAAAGCCAGAAGCTGTACCGTCAGGGTTGTTCCGATATCGGCACCCAACAGCAACCCGATAGTCTGCCGGATTTCTAACAGCCCTGCTCTGGCGAAACCAACCAACATAACGGTAGTAGCGCTGCTGCTCTGAAGGAGCATTGTGACAGCGGCTCCCGCACCTAGAGCAGCCAGGGGGTTTTTCCCCAGGCTGCAGAGAAGGTAGCGCAGCTTTTGCCCGGCTACTCGTTGGAGGCCATCGCCTGCGATGTTCATGCCGAACAATAGCAGACAGACAGCGCCGATAACATTGATAAAAGCGATATTTGGGCTCATGATACAATTGTAGCTCCAATACAGCCCTTTTTACAGAAGCTTGCGGAGGATAGCCGCTATTATCAGTCTGGATGATTGCTCAAGTCAACTCTCCAACGATCACAAAAGCGCCTTGACACATATACTGAGTGCCGATATATTGTCGAGGCATCTGGCTTTGCAATGGCAAGAAAAGTAGGGTTGTATCTGGCAGGTCTCTGGGGGATGATAGATTATGCCAACAATGGGCGAGGTTCTAACCGATGCCCGGCACAGGCGGGGCGTTACAATAGAGGATGCAGAGGCCTACACGAAAATCCGGAAGAAGTACCTGATAGCTCTGGAGGAGGACGATTACTCGGAGCTTCCCGAACCGATATACGCTCGGGGTTTCTTGCAAATCTACGCTGAATACCTCGGTATCGATCCGGATTTTGCTGTTAAACTGTTCAACCCCCCTAACCCTATACCTTCACCTACTATGATGATTAAGCCCGCAGCCAGCGGGCTCCCGAGCCGCCCTGGCTTACCCTTACGAGGATTTGTTTTTTTCTCACTGGCATGTTTGGGGATAGCTGCGTTATTCTATCTATATGCGCAGTACGCCGCTTACGTTTCCAACTCGTTGGGCACCATAGGTTCGCTGGACCTGACGCCAAGGCCAGCGGCTTTGACGACACCGACCGTGGTGGCCTTGGCACCTGCCCCCACGGCAACAGCGACCCCGCTTCCAACGCCAAGTCCTACGCCTTCGCAGGGTGTAGTGGTGATAGCTAGGATAACCGATCGATGCTGGATGCGGGTTATTGCCGACGGGCAGACTTCATCGCCTCTCTTTGAAGGAGAGCTAGATGCCGGTGATACCAGAACCTGGAAGGCCAGGGACCGGATCGATATGCGCGTCGGGAACGCAGGCGCGATTGAAGTAACGGTCAACGGAATGTTCCAGGGCAAGTTGGGGGCGAGCGGCGAAGTCAAAAACGTTAGCTGGGGAAGGCAATAACAGTTGGTATGAAGTTTAATATCATTACCCTGGGGTGTCCCAAGAACGAAGTGGACTCCGAAGGGATGGAAGTGTTACTGACAGAGGCCGGGCATTGCCCGGTCGATGATTTTTCTAACGCTGATCTTGTCGTTGTCAATACATGCGGTTTCATCGATGCCGCCAGAGCTGAGGCGTTAGACACATTGAGAGAGGTGGCTGCCGGAAAAGGGGCAGGCACCTACCTCGTTGCAGCCGGATGCCTGGCTCAAAGAGAGGGTGAAGCCCTCATAGATCAGGTGGCCGGTATCGATGCTGTGCTCGGCTGCCGCAACTGGACGGATATTACGAAGGTTGCAGAAATCCTACAACGTCAAAAGGGGAGCGAGGAGCAGGGAGGTGCTGGCCCAGCATCACGTTGTGGTGGGCGCAGGGCTCAGCATGACGGGATAGATGCTCAGGATGGCACCGTGGCGATGCTGCCAAGAAACGGCGTTCCAGCCTTCGTTGGCGATGAACTCTGTTTAGGGGACGTTCGCCGCTCTCCTAAAGGTGCGAGCGCATATCTAAAGATATCTGACGGTTGCGACGCCTCCTGCAGCTTTTGTGTCATTCCCAGCATCAAGGGAGGACTCAAAAGTAAACCGCTAAAACAGGTGCTGGCGGAGGCGCGCAGCCTGGTGGAGAGCGGGGTACAGGAGATAATCTTGGTAGGGCAGGATACCACAGCTTACGGACTGGACCGGGGGGAGCGAGATGGGCTAGCTAAGCTACTTCGTCGTCTATTAGATGCTGTACCTGATCTCCCCTGGCTTCGGGTGCTATACATGTACCCTCAACGAATCACGCCCACTTTGATCCGGGCGATAGCAGAGTTGCCGCAACTGTGTAGGTATGTCGATATCCCGCTGCAACATACCCACCCTACGATGCTTCGAAGGATGGGCAGACCTCAGGACGACGTGGCTGCCCTGGTAACAAGGCTGCGTGAGTCTATTCCCGATGTGGCTATCCGCACTACCTTCATCGTAGGTTTTCCAGGAGAGACCGAACGGGAGCACCGGCACCTGCTGCGCACCATCGAAACTTGCGGCTTCGATCGTGTTGGTGTGTTTACTTACTCGCCACAAGAGGGGACAAAGGCCGCGACGCTGCCCGAACAGATCCCTGACGAGATCAAACAGCGCCGGAGGGGCGAGGCTATGGAGGTTGCTCAGCGCGTATCCCTTCGGCGTAATCGCCGGATGGTTGGCACGGTGTTAAAGGTATTGGTAGAAGGGGTTGGCGAACGAGATGATGGCCTCAAGACACTGGTGGGTCGCAGCTATCGG
>JBMNNU010000087.1:0-12039 GCA_050942695.1 Chloroflexota bacterium | reverse complement strand
AAGTTGAGCAGCGCGTAGGTGAACGCCGGAGCGGGGCCGAACAGGTACCACACCGCGAAGGTCACCACTGCTATCGCTATTACCGTCGGGACGAAGTAGCTGGAGATGACGTCGGCCAACCGTTGGATAGGCGCCTTGGACCCCTGCGCCTCTTCTACCAGGCGGATTATCTGGGCAAGGGTCGTGTCCTTGCCGACCTTAGTGGCCTGGAACTTGAAGCTCCCTGTCTTGTTCAGGGTAGCCCCGATCACGGAGTCGCCCGGCCCCTTCTCCACAGGGATGCTCTCGCCGGTGATCATCGACTCATCGAGGGACGAGCGGCCATCCAGCACCACCCCGTCCACCGGGACCTTTTCCCCCGGCCGGACCAGTATGACGTCACCGATCTGAACGGACTCCACCGGCACGTCCTCCTCGGTGCCGTTGCGGATCACACGCGCCGTTTTAGCCTGCATTCCCATCAGCTTCTTGATCGCCTCACCCGCCTGACCTTTAGCCCTGGCCTCCAGGTACTTGCCCACCAGGATCAGTCCGATGATCACGGCCGAGGAGTCGAAGTACAGCTCAGGCATCTGGCCGGTGGTGTGGAACAGTTGAGGGAACAGGATCGCCGCTACGCTGTAGAAGTAGGCGGCGCTCGTTCCCAGGGCGATCAGGGTGTTCATATTGGAGCTGAAGTGCTTGGCAGCAGCCCACGCGCCCCTGTAGAACTGCCAGCCGGCCCAGAACTGTACCGGGGTAGCCAGCGCCCACAGGACGTAGGGGTTGCTCAGCAGCGGAATCGTCCACCCCACCATCGGCCCCATGCTTCCCAGAAAGATCAGCACACCTATCCCCAAAGCGACGATCGCCCTGTTGCGGGCTTGGAGCACTTCATCCCGAGATGCCACCCTGGAGTCATCCAGTTCTCCTTGCTCGGCTTGGACTCGCTCCTGGACGACACCGTATCCAGCGTCTTCGACAGCATGGCGGAAATCATCCATGGAAGCCTGGCCGGGGCGGTAGGTAACGGTAGCCTTCTCCGTGGCTAGGTTGACGTTGACCGTTTCCACCCCCGGCAGCTTTTTGAGGGTTCGTTCGACCCGTGCGGAGCAGGAAGCGCAGGTCATGCCGGTAACGCCGAAGGTAATCGTCACCGGTTGCTCCTCCCTCACGCCGTAGCCGAGATCCTCGACGACCTCGACGATTCTGGAACGGTCTACGATCTCCGGATCGTATTCCACCATCGCCTTTTCTGTGGCCAAGTTGACGGCTGCGTGGAGCACGCCGGGCGTCTTCGCTAGATTCTTCTCTATTCGAGCCGAGCAGGAGGCGCAGGTCATCCCCGTTATCTCTAGGGTCGCCCTCTCTCCCCTCTCGGAGTCTGTGTTTTTTATCGCCATGCTTCTATCCTTAAAGCTATCAACTATCAGCTATCAGCTTTCAGCCGTCAGCTTTTTACTATCAACATTCAGCACGATTTTTATCCACAGATTTCACAGAGATCACAGAATAGCTATATGGACCTTACGAATTCTCTGTGTAATCGGCAAAATCTGTGGATTGGTCCTGTTAGCTTTGTTAGGCACCTATGACTGGCTGCCGATAGCTAATAGCTGAAAGCTAATTGCTAATAGCTGACCTCTGGCTGAACAGCATAAGCAGTTCCCTCAGGACCCTCTCCCGCTCCGCAGCGTCGTCCCCGCGGATGGCGGTGGTGACGCAGTTCTCCAGATGGTTTTCCAGGATCATCGCGTCAACTTTTTCCAGAGCTTTCTGGACGGCGGCCGATTGGTTGAGTATGTCGACGCAGTATCGCTCTTCCTCCACCATCCGCTGGATACCACGGATGTGGCCCTCGATACTCTTCAGCCGATTCAGCAGATCAAGCTTCAGTTTCGGATCTCTCATCTAGCCCTCGGTTACGATTCGATTCCTAACCCCCTCCCCCCCCTGGGGGGGGATATATGTATAGGATATATGTAGGGCGCGGGGCTGTCAACAAAGTGCGATGCGGCATTACTGACCGCTGCATAGGTAGCCAAAGGCAGGTCCAGGGCACTCAACGCGAGCGAGCACAGCGCCCGCTGCCAAGCTGCTGGCAAAGAAGCTGGGCGTTGATCTGAGCAGCCTTAAGGGCACAGGACCTGGAGGGCGGATCGTGGAGGCTGACGTGCGGGCGGCGGTAGAGGCTGTTGGTGCAAAGCCCGTAGCCGAGGCTCCGAGACCTGTTGTGGCAAAAGAGGCGGTCGAGCCGCCCGCGATCCCAGGAGGGGAGCTGATCGAGAAGCCAGCGGAGCTGCTGTTGGCAGAGTAGCTGGCGATTTTATCGATTTTATTTGATAGGGTAGAGCGGTTGCTCTACCCCTTTTTTGTAGGCATGAAGTCTGCGTCTGTGGTTGATGTTCTAGCTCGCGGAGCTGTTCGCGGGGTGCGTGACCTATCGATTCCGATATGTTATGCTCTGGGCGTTAGTAGATGAGTTATGGCCTACGCGGCTAGTGTGCGCGGCGCATAAGGAGGGTTCCATTGCCAGAAGGTCGAGCGATAAAACGACAGTTAATGTTGATGGCGGTTGTGGGAGGATTATTCCTGGCCGTTGAGGTGGCATCTGGAGCAATCGGACTATATACCGATTGGCTCTGGTTTGGGAGTTTGGGATACCAGAGTGTTTTCATAACTGTATTGCAGTCTAAGGTGCTCGCATTCGCCGTAGGGGCGATCGCGTTCATGCTCCTTGCCCTGCCAAGCCTGTTGTTGACTAAGACTGCGGAGTCCAAAACCCGGTCATCAGTATCGATTCGAGAGCAAGACGGAGTTGCCTATATCGTCCAGCAGGACCAGGGAACATCTCGAAGGTGGATACTGCGAGCCGCGATTCTCATCGCTATCGGATTGAGCGTGGTTATGGGATTTTCGGCGGCCGGGCAGTGGGAAACCGCTCTGAAATTTCTGAACTCCACGACATTTGGCGTTGCTGATCCCCTTTTCAACCAGGATGTGGGTTTCTACTTCTTTACTCTTCCCTTCTATCGCTTCCTCCAGGGTTGGCTGTTCTCCGCTCTCATCTTAGTCTTGTTGTTGACGGTGGCGGTTTACGTCGTCAGCATTTCCGAAGAGAGGATCAATCTGGACCTGGAGGTATTCAACAACCACAGAAGCGCCAAGCTGCATGTGATGCTGCTTGCAGCGCTCATTGCCCTGGCCATGGCCGCTTCCTACCGGATCCAGATCTTCGACCTGGTGTATTCGACCCGCTCCGTGACCTTTGGAGCGGGATTTACCGACGCTACAGCCCGGCAGATGTCGCTATGGGCCATGTTGGGTATCATGGGTATCACTGCGGCGCTGTTCGTAGTTAGCGCTTTTCGCAGGGGGTTTACCCTGCCCTTATATGGATTGGGGCTGTGGGTTGCCGCGGCGCTACTGTTGGGAGGCGCTTACCCGGCTATCGTACAGAAGCTGCAGGTGGAGCCGAGCGAGCTGGAGAAGGAGAGACCCTATATCGAGGCGGGGATCAACATGACCCGCCAGGCTTTCGGCCTGGACCGTATAGAAGAGCAAGACTTCATGGCCGAAGATGCCGTCACCCCCGAGTGGATACTCGATAGCCCGGATACTATCAACAATATCAGGCTTTGGGACCACCGTCCCCTTATGGAAACCTATAACCAGATACAGGCGATTCGGCTCTACTACGACTTCAACGATGTAGATATCGATCGGTACACTATCGACGGTCGCTACCGGCAGGTAATGTTATCTGCTCGCGAGCTATCACCCGAGAAGCTGGCTGATCAGGCGCAGACCTGGGTAACGCGACGGCTTCAGTTTACCCATGGCTACGGCCTAGCCATGAGCCCTGTAACCGAGGTCGTTGGTGAGGGATTGCCTCACCTTGTGGTCAAGGACCTCCCTCCACAAGGGGCAATCGAGGTCGCCAAACCTCAGATCTACTACGGCGAGAAAACCTCGGGCTACGTTATCGTCAATACGACCGCCCAGGAGTTCGACTACGCTAAGGGCGATGAGAATGTGTACGGAACCTACCAAGGTGGCGGGGGCGTCCGGTTGGACTCGTTCATCAACAAGCTGGCATACGCGCTCTACTTCAGGGATGGCAACATTCTGTTCACAGGATACCTGACACCCGACAGCCAGGTGCTCTATCACCGAGAAATCCAGCAACGGGTCCAGAAGATAGCTCCCTTCCTCATGCTTGACCAGGATCCCTACCTGGTGGTGGCTGATGGTGAGCTCTATTGGATCCAGGATGCCTACACCTACAGTATGAGCTATCCCTATTCGTCACCCTATCAGGAGTTTATCCAGACGACTGTACAATCTCAGCAGGGTCTTGCCACTCAGCAGGTGCGAACCGGGCGGGAATTCAACTATATACGAAACAGCGTGAAGGTGGTGATCAGCGCCTACGATGGGTCGGCTCGCTTCTATCTAGCTGAGCCGGACGATCCGCTTGCTGTTACCTACAAGAAGATCTTCCCCGATCTCTTCACAGCTATGGATGAGATGCCGGACTCTCTGAGGGCGCACGTTCGCTATCCGGAGGATCTGTTCAAAGCCCAGGCGGAAAAGTACCGCCTTTTCCACATGCAAGACCCCCAGGTGTTTTACAACCAGGAGGACCTCTGGAGCGTCCCTACAGAGGTGTTTGCTGATAATCGCCAGGCGGTGGAGCCTTACTACCTGATAATGAGATTGCCAGGCGAGTCCGGCGAGGAGTTCCTCCAGTTACTCCCATTCTCTCCTTCCAATAAGGACAACATGATCGCGTGGTTGGCCGCCCGATCAGATGGAGACAACTACGGCAAGCTGATCGTGTACAAATACCCAAAGGACAAGCTTATCTACGGTCCGATGCAGGTGGAGGCGAGAATCAACCAGGATCCCACCATCTCCTCCCAATTCACACTTTGGAGCAGACAGGGATCCAAGGTGATCAGGGGTAATCTGCTGGCGATCCCCGTTGGCCAGGCTAACCTGTATGTGGAGCCGGTCTACCTGCAGGCGGATAGCGGATCTATACCCGAACTGAAGCGGGTGATCGTTTCCACAGGCAACCGGGTGGTGATGGAGCCCACCCTTCAGGAGGCGCTGGCCAATCTGTATGATGGAAAGCTGGACCTGGCAGGAATTGCCCCCGCTGCTCAAGCACAGGGGCAGCCTGACACCGGTGCTCAGGCTAGTACTCCCGAAGCGGAACCAGGCACTGTTCCATCGATACCTACCTTATCCGATCTGGCCAAATCCGCTCAAGACCACTACAACAGGGCCATGGAGCTGCTGCGAACCGGCGATTGGGCTGGATTCGGCGAGGAGCTTAAGAAGCTAGAGCAGGATCTGAACAACCTCAACACCCAGACCCAGGCCCAGTAGACATACTGTACGGTGGGGCAGATATCAATTTGCCCCACCATACGATTCTTATCCAATTGGTTGTTGCAGCCGCCACTTGGTTGATATATAATTCCCGTACCCTCTTCGTCCCATTCAATCGTATGCACCACAGACCATTCAATATCGCGTTTGATCCAAGAAGTTAAAGAACCAGGGCGCAACTGTAAGCACGTCTTGGGTGGAGGTGGTGATCATCACTACCACGACACGTATACGCCGCATTAGAAGAGCACGTTCGATTGTCAGCAGCACACTTGATGGGCTGCTCCCTTTCGCCGCTAGAATATGGCTGCACATACTGGTGATAGTTGTCGCAGGCTCGGCTACCTTGACGGGAAGCGGGTATCTGGCATCGGCTTTGCCGCCTACCGGTTTACAAGCGGCTGCTGTTCTCCAGGGAAGTGGCGGGCCTGATATGGTTGCAAGGGCATTGCTTCCGGCACCTATAGCTGCACCTATCCCTTTAGTGGCGAATCAGCTACCTCAAACCGATGGGGGATCCCAGGAGCCAACCCCGACGGCGACAGCAGTTCAACAGGACATAATGTTTGAAGCCATGTCTCTAGGGACGGGCGACAACAGTGATCCATCGGTCGACGGCCAGGAAGGGGATGTAATGGCCATCAGGGCACTTGCATCTTCCAGGGGAGGTATGCGTATCCCTGGGCCGACTCCGACAACCACCCCAACGCCATCTCCGACGCCCAGCCCGACTCCAACACCTAAGAAGGAGGCGCTGAAGCCGACGACTTACACGGTCGAGGAGGGCGACACACTGTTGGGGATTGCGTATAAATTTGGAATAACCCCGGAAACCGTCCTCTGGGCAAATGACCTGGGCAACGGAGAGTTGCTCCAGATAGGGCAAGAGATCGTGATCCTTCCCGTTTCCGGCGTCTTGCACACGGTGAAGGAGGGGGAGACATTCCTCGGTATTGCCGAGTCGTATGGCGCCGATGTAGATGAGCTGATCGAGGCTAATGCCATTGAAGACACAGACGTTATTCAGGAAGGCCAGGTGCTGGTAGTTCCCGGCGGAATGTTCCGGACAACCGAGATCGAAGGCCTGCCCTCGATGCCGAGCCAGGATGAGCTGGACGTAGCCCCTAGATACACAGTTCAAGAAGGAGATACGCTTCTGTCCATAGCCGACGCGTTCGGGGTTCGGGCATCGGTCATTCAGGTCGCGAACGATCTGATGGACCCTGATATGCTGAAGGTAGGTCTGGAGTTGGTAATACCGGGCGGTACAGCGCCCTCGGCTCCGGTCCAGCCTCAACCTCAGCCTACGCCGCGACAGCAGGATCCGGCTGAACCATCCGAACCGGCGGCACCCGAGCCGACGGCAACTCCGGCGCCTCCGCCCCCGCCTGAGCCGGCGCCTCCGCCGCCACCTCCTTCTGATGGAAGCACTGGTGACACCATTGCAGCGATAGCGCAGCAGTATCTGGGTTATCGATACGTGTGGGGTGGCACGTCCCCCAGGACCGGCTTCGACTGCAGCGGCTATACCTGGTTTGTTTGCCAGCAGGCGGGGATAAATATCCCCAGATATCCTCTGGAAAGCCAGATAGCCTCGGGGGCGAGGATCAGCATGGATCAGTTGCAGCCTGGTGACCTGCTCTTCTGGCAGAATACATATAAGGCAGGGCTCTCCCACACGGGCATATACCTGGGAGGTGGGCGCTTCATTCACGCCGAATCTGAGGCGACTGGGGTGCAGATCCGCTCTATGAGCGAGCCCTTCTGGGCTTCCCGGTACGTCGGGGCCTGCCGTCCCTGGTAATAGCCTATAAATTAAAAATAAGAATAAGGTAGGCGGTGTTTACACCGCCTACCTTATTCTTTATTCTTTTAAAGTACTTTACCTAGTCAAACGACCGGTGTATTATGGAGGCAATAAGCCCCTAAGTTGCAGCAGTTTTCTGGCATACAAATAGTGCAACTCTGATCAGCCTACAGTGCTACTCTCGCGTAATATTTTTTCGACCACGAGTATCCCATGAAATCCGAAGAATACGTAGACCTTCTGACAGCAAGGTTAGCGGCTAGCTATAACGTGGAGAAGTCGAAACAGCTCGCTGGTCTAAGCTTTCCTCTATACGCAAAATCGCACGTAGTAGCAGCTAAGTACATATTCCATCGCTCAGTTGCATACGAGCAACTGGAGATCAACGAGCATGTATTCGTCCGAGTCTTACCGGAACCGGTTACTCAAGTAGATGTATCGTGCTTTGTGGATGATATGAAGAGGCTTATTACCCATTTAGTACGGCCCTCGTACGAGCACATGTCTTCGGCATTTACCGGCGTGCTCGTGGCGGACAGCGGGTTTACCCCGGAAGCAACAGAGAAGGTGGCCAAGACCAACTACACCAGGCACTTCTTGCTTGGGCTTCGGGGGTGGTGTTTTTTCAGGCTGCTTGGGATCGACCTGGCATCCGGGCAGGTGGCAGCCAACCGCCGTGGAAAGGAGGTTATGAAGGCCTACAACCCCGGTCAGGTGTAATAGGAGGAGCAAGGCATCCTCCGTATATCTAGGCGACTCGGTTTTTGGCAATTCCTCAATTAATCCGGAAATTAAAAGGGGGCATTTCCTGTGAGCGGTGCATTACTGATCCTGATAGCATGCGCTGTTCTCTTCATTGCCTACGTCGTCTACGGTGGTTTTATAGCTCGGCTGATGGGCATCGATGCGTCCAGAAAGACCCCAGCTCACACTATGACCGATGGGGTCGATTACGTTCCGGCGCCCGGCTTCGTGTTGATGGGGCACCACTTCGCCTCCATTGCGGGCGCGGCTCCCATTGCCGGACCTATTACAGCGGCAGTCTTCGGCTGGCTTCCGGTGACCCTCTGGATCCTTATCGGCGGTGTTTTCGTCGGAGCCGTACACGATTTCACCTCTCTGGTTGCGTCTATTCGCCACGGCGGGAAATCCATCGGCGAGGTCATCGGCGAGAACGTCGGCCACGGCGGCCGGATACTGTTCCTGCTGTTCGCTTGGCTGACCCTCACATTGGTCGTGGCCGCCTTCACCAACATCGTGGCCGGCACCTTCGCGGCCGTGCCTGAGGCCGCATCCTCATCCATGCTGTTTATGCTTCTGGCTATTTGCTTTGGTTTCGCCGTCTACCGGGCCAACTACGGCGTGGCAGTTAGCAGCGTAGTGGGTGTGGCCTTGCTGTTCCTTGCGGTTTATCTGGGTTATCTCTTCCCCTTTAAAGTAGGCTTGGAAGAGTGGAAATGGATCCTCCTGGCTTACATTGCCATTGCCAGCACGGTGCCCGTGTGGATCCTGCTCCAGCCCCGCGACTACCTCAACTCCTATCTGCTCTACTTCTCCATGGTGGGAGCAGTGCTGGGCATAATCATCGGCAACCCCACCATCACGCTGCCGGCATCCACCGGCTTCGAGGTGCAATCCATCGGCTGGCTCTTCCCTATGCTGTTCGTTACTGTGGCCTGCGGCGCCTGCTCCGGCTTCCACGCCCTCGTGGCCTCGGGCACTACGGCCAAGCAGATCAGCAACGAGAAGCACGCTCAGCCCGTCGGCTACGGCTCCATGCTGATCGAGTCGCTCCTGGCCATGACCGCTATCATCGCCGCCGGCTCGTTCGCTGCCGATAAGTTCGCCGAGCTGATGAAGGGTGGCGCATTCAACGTCTTCGCCAACGGCATCGCACAGTTGTTGGTTCCTTTCGGCCTCCCGATGATGGCGGGCGTCATATTCTTTAACCTGGCGGCCTCGGCTTTCGCCCTGACATCTCTGGATACGGCTTGCCGCCTGGGTCGCTACACCCTGCAGGAGCTGGGCAAGTGTGAGGGATTCAGCGCGATTCCCGGGCTGGGCAACAGGTACGTTGCCACTGGCCTCACTCTCTTGCTCTCTGCCGTGCTGCTGTTCAGTGGACAGTTCTCCCTGATCTGGCCGCTATTCGGCTCCGCCAACCAGTTGGTTGCCGCGTTAGCGCTGCTGGCCGTGGCTACCTGGCTGGCCAACCATAAGAAGGCCAACGCATTTGTTGTTGTCCCCATGGTGTTCATGCTGGCGGTGACCCTCTCGGCACTGGCGCTGATGTTCCAGCAGCGGTTGGCTCAGGGTAACTTGATGCTGGCTATCATGGCCGCCGTACTGTTCGTCCTGGCCTTGGTGCTGGCCTGGATGGGGTATCAGGTCCTTTCAGGCTCCAAGAGGGCCCCTTCGACTGCTCCCATCACAGGCGGCAGCGGCGACGATAAGTAGCGCCGCTAACCAAAAAGTAGCAGGCAAGCTAACAACAGCTTGCCTGCTACTTTCTTGCGAGATATCGGCTTTGCAAGGATAGGGCATTTCCTCCATGGTTTATTAGGGCGTTCCTCCTATTCCCGCCCGCTTTGCCACTCTTTAAACTGCCGTTAGCGCATGATGGATAGGTGCGTCTGTTTTCTTTGGGATTAAACTTGGTGTATGAGGGCTGTTGCGTGGAGGACTCGGCGAAGGCTAGCTCGGGAATAGAAAGCGAAACGCCTCTTTGTGATCGTCTGGTGAAAGGGCCATACCCTAGCTTCGTTCGTGAGCTGCAGGGGAGTAGCGACCATCTCCAGATGCTGGAGGAGGGCTTGGAGCGGAACCAGACTCAGTGGGCTAAGGGGGGATATGTTTCCGTGCCGCCGCTGCTCTCCGGGGTGTCCATTTTCGTGAGCAATCGCCCCGAGATCGTCTCCGAGGATACCGAGTTAAGGCTACTAGGGGTGCCCGGAGGGTTCCTTTCGGCTGATACCCTGCGCAATCTAGCGAAGCTGGTAGACCAGTTTGGCGACGGTCGACTTAGATGGACGACCGCGGGCAGCGTGGAGTTCTCCGTAAGGCGCGATCGTATGATGGAGGCTGTGGCTGCGTTAAACGAGCTTGGATTGGACGTAGGGTCCACAGGGGACGGGGTGCGCAACCTGGTAGCCTGCCCTGGTAGCTATCGCTGCGATCTAGCCCTGGTCAACGCCCCTGAAGTAGCTTACGTCCTTGGGCAGGCTGCTATCGATGACCAGCAGTACCCCGGTCTTCCGAACAAAGTAAAAACCGCGGTTTCCGGTTGCCCAAACGATTGTGTGCGAGCTCAGATGGAGAAGGATCACGCTTTTGTGGGTGTTTTTCGCGGCGCCCCCGTGGTGGACCGGGAGATGCTTGACTGGTGGCTGAACGAGGGGCAGGCATCTGGCGTATCCTCTGGATCACCCCCCCCTATCGACCTCGACTATTTAATCCGTCGTTGTCCGGGTTCAGCTATTGAGCGGAGTGGCGATGGGGTTGAGATCGACCCATCGGCTTGCCGGCACTGTATGCTGTGCATTAACAAATGCCCCGCATTTAGACCCGGGGGCGAGCGGGGTGTGGCATGGGTGGTCGGGGGGAAATATGGCCATAGGGGCGCAAATGGACCTATGACGGGGTTCGTGTTGGCCTCTTTCATCCCAGCCATTCCACCCGACTACACCGAGATAGTAGAGCTGCACAAGCGATTTTTGGACCTTTACGCTGATAACGGCCGGCGAAAAGAGCGGGTAGGGGACATGGTGGTGAGGCTTGGCCTCAGAACTGTGCTAGAGCTGATGGAGCTAGAGCCGGATCCAGCAATTCTATCCGAGCCTACCGATAAGATGTTTATCGTCTGGCCGGATTTGACGGGATAGTCCTGCGTCCTGTGTCCTGAGTCCTGAGGAGCGTTCTTACGCAGGACACAGGACTGAATCTAAACCAATCTAGATAGCTGTAAACCTATGTTTAAGAAGCTGCCAGCGGGAATAATGCCTGACCCAAGGGCGCAGATACCGGATTTGCTGCTGCGCAACGCGGGGAAGTGGGTGCGACACCAGGGGATCAGGCCTGGGGTGTACCAGCATATCTCCTCCTCTGGGGAGAAGTGCATCAGCGTGCGTGCTCAACTCCCTCCAGGTGGTTTCCTCTCCTCTGAAAGCTGCAGGCTTTTGGCCGATCTCGTAGATCGGTACGCTCAAGGGTGCCGGCGTACCAGTCGCGGCTCGTTGGAGCTGTTGGGCGTGGACCCCGACAGGGTGGATCAACTGTTGGATGAGTTGGAGCAGCTCGGATATCCCGTTGGCGGGACGGGCAACTCTTTCCATCAGATCAAGTGCTGCGCCGGATTCGCCCACTGTCAGAATGCCGCCGTAGATGCCCCAAGTATAGCCAAGGTCCTCGGAGATCGCTTTTTTAAGGATCTGGTAAGCCAGGACTACCCGGCCTGGCTCAAGCTATCTATTGGAGGATGTCTCAACCAGTGTGGGGGCGGGGTAGAGGCCGACATCGGCGTGCTGGGGGTGTTCAAAGGGCTCCCTCAGGTGGACGATGCACGTCTGGTGGAATCCAAGTGCGACGTGCCTCTTCTATGCTTCTGGTGCCCCACTGGGGCGATCAAACCAAGACCTGTGCGGGGTGGGATGTCAGTGGATATCCTCGCCGATAGGTGCATACGCTGCACCTCTTGTGTCAACGTCTGCCCCTCAGCCATCCAGATGGGTGGGCAGCGAGGGGTAGCAATAGCTGTCGGTGGGGTTTGCGGCAACACCGGCAAGGGGCCGCGATTGGCCCGATTGCTGGTTCCCTTTATCCCTCTGGAGGTACCTCTGGAGTACGGAGAGATCGTG
>JBMNNU010000117.1:0-9475 GCA_050942695.1 Chloroflexota bacterium | reverse complement strand
TGGCATTTCTGGCGTTGGTACTACCGATCCTGGGAATTGGGGTGTTTCCGGCAGTAGTAGTCCTCTTTCTCTATTCCCTTTTGCCCATTCTAAGAAATACCTACACCGGGATAAAGAATGTCAACCGCGCCTACATCGAAGCTGGAAAAGGTATGGGGATGAGCGACTGGGAACTGCTGTTCATGGTGCGATTGCCGCTCGCGCTGCCGATCATTATTGCCGGCATACGCGTGTCAACGATCTACATACTCAGTTGGGCCACGTTATCCGCTCTTATCGGTGCGGGAGGGCTCGGCGACCTTATCTTCAGCGGCATCGTGACCTACGACTTCTATTTGATCGCCGCCGGTACCATTCCTACAGCTCTGTTAGCGCTGATAGCGAGCGGGGCTATGAACCGAATCGAATACTCGTTGACCCCGCGAGGGTTGCGAGTATCGAACTGAAATAGGAAAGGAGGTTCGGATTCAGTGGAACGAATCCTCGCACTCTCTTTAGAGCATATGCAGTTATCGGTTATTGCGGTGGTTCTGGCGACTGCGATCGGGCTACCTCTGGGAATAATAACCTCACGGATTCGGTGGCTCGCATCCCTGGTGATGAACATCACAGAGGTGCTGCAGACTATCCCTTCACTAGCGATGCTAGCCTTCATCATGATGCTGTTCGGCCTGGGTAATACCACTCTGGTCATCGCACTCGTACTGTACTCCCTGCTGCCGATAGTTCGTAACAGCTACACAGCGATCACACGGGTCGACCAGGGTTTGATCGAAGCAGGAATTGGCATGGGAATGACTAGGCTCCAGTTGCTGCGGCAGGTCCAGTTGCCGCTCGCTCTTCCTGTCATCCTCGCGGGCGTAAGAGTAGCCCTCGTTACAGCGATCGGAATTGCCACCCTCGGCGTTCTCATCGGGTCTGGAGGGCTCGGTGGTTTGATCTGGATGGGGATGAGGAACGTCGAAACCCAGAAGGGTGTGAACATGATCCTGTCCGGGGCGATACCCGCCGCCCTGTTGGCGATACTGTGCGAGGTGATCGTCGGGAAGTTT
Source organism: Chloroflexota bacterium (assembly GCA_050942695.1). Classification (GTDB taxonomy): domain Bacteria; phylum Chloroflexota; class UBA6077; order UBA6077; family UBA6077; genus JBMNNU01. Next base: position 8,423 of record JBMNNU010000117.1, on the reverse strand, counting down.
GAGAACGCCGTCACCCCCAGACGACTGAAGATAACGACGGCGAATCAGTAGTCAAAGAACTCATTTCTTGCAAGGAGGCACAAAAAAGTTGATTTCACGATTCAAGACACTCGGGACACTTGCGGCGATGCTGGTGATCGCAGCGCTGGTCGCAGCCTGCGGTAATCAGGCAAGCGCAGGCGACTCGAGTTCGGGAACTGTCGTTGTTAGCTCTAAGGACTATAACGAAGGTTTCGTTCTTGGCGAACTGCTAGCCCAGATCATCGAAAGGCAAACCGACCTCAAGGTAGAGAGAAAGATCAACCTAGGCGGCACCATGGTGAACTGGGAGGCTTTGAAAAAGGGCGAAGTCGACATCTATCCGGACTATACCGGCACAGGGTTGATGGCTATTTTGAAGCGCGACGTCATGAAAGACCCTAAGGAAGTCTACGATCTGGTCCAGAAAGAGTACAACGAACAGTTCAAGGTGAAGTGGCTGGAACCGTTCGGTTTCAATAACACCTACGCCACCGCCGTTTCCAAAGAGTTGGCCGCCAAGCACAACCTGAAAACGAACTCGGATCTACAGAAGATCGCTCCTCAACTTGTGTTTGGCGGAGAGCACGAGTTCTTCAACAGGAAGGACGGCTATCCCGGCTGGATCGAGACCTACGGCCTGAAGTTCAAGGATGCCAAGCGGATGGATGCTTCCTTGAAGTATGAGGCGATAGGCCAGGGTGAGGTCGACGTGATCGACGCCTTCTCCACCGACGGCGAGCTTGTGACCTACGGACTCACCATCCTGGAGGACGACAAGCAGTTCTTTCCGCCCTATGACGGTGTAGCGGTAGCGCGAATGGATACGCTCGAGAAGTATCCTCAACTCGAGAAGGCCGTAAACTTGCTGGCCGGTAAGATAGACGACGAGACCATGCAGCAGCTTAACTACAAAACCAAAGAGCAAGGCCAGGACGTCGAGAAGGTAGTAACCGAGTTTCTGGATGAACTTGGCTTGTAAAAGATAACAGTCGGGTTAAGGACGGGCAGTTGCCCGTCCTTAACCCGACGCGAGTGGCTACACTGCCAACCCACCTTCGCAATCAACCGCAGCCCCTTCTGGCTGCTAGATCAAGGATTTCCCAACTACAGTGGCCAGCGAGTCGTTTCCGCGCTCTCGGTTGATTTTTTACTTATCTATGGCCGCCCGGCACGTGCCCTTTGCTCGGCCCCATGAAGAGGGAATCGAACTGGCCTTTGAGTCGGCCGCGAATGTGGTTAACCATCCCCGGCGAAACCGACTCCTTCACCACCTCCAGGATAACGCGCGTATGGATCTCGGCTTCGGTCATGTCTACCCCTTCGCGGTAACTGACACGATTGATGAAGTCGTCCACGCCGAAATCCTGGCCGGACATAGCCCCTTTTACGGTTTGGCCCAGCTCAATCGGCAACTGCTCCGCCAGGCTGTGGGCATCGTTAGATGTCAACCGCTCTCCCAAAGTCTCCAGAACCGCGTCGATGGCCTTCTCTGCATCTTCCGGCGACTCGAATTCAGCCCGTTGCTGGACCTCGGCCACGAATTGTGAATAATCCATCTTCCCCAACTCCCTGGAGTTAAAACCCTACCGCGGGTACTGCAAGATTATTTCCAGCGCCGGGTCTCGGCCAGCCAGGACATCGGCTGCTTCGAGCTCTACCAGGTGGTCCGGCTCAAAGGAGGGCGTATCCTCTTTTGCGTATTGGAAATACTTGGTGGAGTAGCTTACCTTTAGGCCGGAATTGGGGAGGGTGAGGCTCTTTACCTCGCCGTAATGGTTCGGCTTGCCCGCAGTCGGTTCGCCCACGAAGATGGCCTCAGTCTCGTTTTTTAATTGGAGAGCGTTGAGGATGGCCGACGAGAAGGTCGAGCGCCCAACGATTACGAAGAGGTGGCCCTTCCTGTTGATCCCGGGCCGCTGCTTGATCCCGGCTATCAGCGGCTCAGCAATGGTGGAGTTGCCGCCCGCGTTGTGCCGCAGATCCAGGACAAAGCGATCCACCGTATGGGCATCGACAAAAGATAGCACCTGCTTGGAGAAATCCTTGAAGCTCTGACCCTCAATCTCCCGGCACTGATTGTACTGAACGTAGAGCGTCCTTGAATCCTCAAGGTATTGGAACCAGTAAGCCACCTCCGGTTTCTGTCTGTACATTGGCTTTGTGGCAGCTTCGTCGGCCGATACCAACTCCCCTACTTCGCTACCGAGGAGCGGTGTTACCTCCATTTCGAAAGGGCGGCCTTCGGCATCTTGAAAGGTAAACTGCCCTTTTTCTGCTGTGGGCAGAACGCCCTGCGCCTGGAGCACCTCCGCTAGGATAAGGTACCGAGGGGTATTGAGTTTGAGCATCGCCTGGTTCTCGTGAGCGATCAACTCCTTAGCTCTGATCGCTACCGATTCGACATCGCTCGACCCTATCTTGACCAACTGGGCTCCCAGTGCTCGCCGGTACTCGGGGGTAGTCCGCATCACGTAGAGGCCATCCTTGAACCAGTACATATCCAGGGGATACAGGTGGAAATTCATCGCCTTCTGTGGCATCTCCAGCCTGGTGTGGCTATCTCCCACCATCGCTACCAGCCGGGCTATGCCCAAGATGGTCTCGACTCTGGTCAGGGAGGGAATCGTCTGATCCAATCGAGAAACTTCCTGTCGGAAATCCTCTTCCGGCAACTGGAAAAACAGATCCTTGTGAAGCCTGGGTAGCTCGTTGGCTAGGTAGTTGAGGTCCTGGCGCCAAGCCTCTTCAGGGGTACTCGGGGGATTGAGTGGCTTGGGGCTGCATCCAAGGAGGCCGAAGGCCATTATCCCGGCAATCACGATCCCGGCAACCGCCAGGCTGAAGGCCTGACACACTCCATGCCAGATAACCAGATCAGTTGTTCCGTTAACCGTCCTCTCCGTCTCAACGATCATCACTGCACCGCCAATAGCAATCTGAATGACTGATTGGCAGGATAGCAGTGAAGCCTTGTCCGGAAATCAGACGTTGGGGGGAAAAAACCTACGAAGAAAGGTGTTGCTGCCGTCGACCTTCTAATACATTTTTCGTAACCGTTGCTACGACAAAAGCAGGAGTAGGTTACGCCCCAGCCGATCTACGGCTTCGCAGTACCTCGTTACTGTATTCCGTCCATGCAAATCAGGTCGTGACCTGGGGAGGAAGATAACATGGGGCGAATCGTGGCGTAAGCCTTAATCGGATCGTGGTCAGCTAGAAGTCCGAAGCCGCTTTTCCTGCCTATGCAGGTTCAGCGCGATTAGGCAGCCGGTGGCAGCGGCCAGGCTGATTACCAGGTAGGCAACCGAATACCCTGCGTTCATATCGACCAGAAAGCCGAATAGTGGGGGAGCGGATATCGTTGCGATGTCCGTCATGGTCATGCTTAGCCCCACCCCGGTAGCAGCGTATTTTCGCCCCACGGTATCGGTGACCAGTGTCCCAAAGACCCCGTTCCAACCGAGGGCTGTTGCTCCACAACCGAAGGCGATCGCGGTTAGAAGCCAGATGGGCCAACCCGAGCTGGCGATCCCCAGGAGAGCCAGGAGCGACGCTGAAATACCTCCGATCATCGCCAGCACTATCGCGCGATAGCCATTCAATAGTCTGTCGCTGACCAATCCCCAGAAAATCCTGCCGAAAGCCCCACCGACGTGGCAGGTGGCTAGATATCCCCCGGCGGCCACTATGCGGGTGGCTTCGTCAGGGATTACCGCAAGCAGAGCGACCTCTTTGAAGTACAGAACCAGATAGGTTACCAGCGCAAACTGGGTGAACAGGAAGAAGAACCCGACCGCTGACAAGGTCAGCAGCATCCGGTTGTGCAACAGCTCCCGCATCGCTCGCCGAACGTTCACGGGCGATGCTTTCCCGAGGACGGGAACCGGGGCATCGCGATAGTATAGAGCCACCGCTATTCCTGAGATCAACACCAGCAGGCCTGGTACCGCCGCCGCAGTTCGCCAGCCAACAGCAAGCCCGAAAGCGGGCAGGATGGAGGCCGCGGATATGCCCGCAATCGGCAACCCCAACCTGTTGATGCCCATGGCTGTAGCCCTTTCCCTGGCTGGAAACCACTCCGCAACGGCCTTGGTAGAGCTGGGAAAGACAGGGCCTCGCGCCAGACCGGACAAAAACATCACAGCGAGGAGGAAAAATAGAGAGTTCGCCATCAACATAGACGACATGATGCATCCGGTCGCTATGAGGCAGAAAGCCATCACCTTACGGACGCCGAAACGGTCGGTAATTAATCCACCCATCAAAACGATGCTCCATACCCCTACCGAAGCAGCGGACGAGACCAATCCGACCTCAGCTTTGGTCAAACCCAGATCCTGCTGAAAGAGGGGCGCGAGAGGGGGTATAACCTGGTATATGATATTTGAGCTGCACTGGCAAAGCAGAGCGAAACCGAGGGCAGCCCATCGATATCGATAAGGGCTACCTTTCACAACCGTAGACATCTGACCTTTCAACGGACTGCTGTGGGGCTGGGCTAGAGGAGGTTCAGCAGCCAACGACCCTATTCTACACCAAATGATCGCGAAAGGCTCGCTGGCGATCTGAGCGGAAAAACTAGCGAGGCAGGGGTTTGCTTCCTGCCTCGCTTCTGGACGCTGTATATTGAACAGGCAAGGCCCAACGTCTAGGCTTGCCTGGGGTCGCTCTTCAACTGAGTGGATTTGAATTTCGGGAGAGGCACGAACATAGATGTTCGCAACCTATACAGGCGATATTCCTCGCCAAACTCCTTCTCCATATCCGCCTCTTCCCTCTTCGCCAGGCGGTAGTACAACACTACCAGGATCGGCCACATGATCACCATGGGCAGCGTTGCCCATTCCGCCATCATGCCGAAGGTGATCAGGAAAAAGCCGGTATACTGGGGGTGGCGAATGAAACGGTAGATCCCCGCTGTGACGAGTTTCCCTTTGCCCTCTTCCTTGCTCCAGTAGTGCCGGTAGATCTCTTTCCAGCCCAGTATCACCAGCACCGCACCGGTACAGGATGTAGCTATGCCGAGATACATCCCCCAGAAACCGATCTGATTGATTAAGGTGTGGCCCCACAGTACCCCTTCTGGGAGCACGTAGCCAAAAGCCCACGCCACGATGTACATGGTAAGGGGCACTCCAAACATCTCGAACGCCAGGGCAACGACGAACGCCATATAGACGCTTGCGGGGCGGATCTGACTCTTTTTATAAAACGGTATGAAAGCCAGGAATAAGCCATACATGACGATCCAGAGCGCAACCGCCCACCATTGGCCAAAGTGACTCCAAACGTCTTCCATCACATTCTCCCAGATACTATCCGTTATTCTGATTCCAGAAATGCCTCACTTGCTGGAGGTCACTTCCGCAATCGATGATAATAACGTCGACTAGTCCTGACATCGTAAAAAACGAGGGCTCTGGTTACGAAGAAAGGACCACCTCCGGGAGCATTTTTCTACTCTATAGGTACCGGTACTCAGACAAATGTTGTAAGGGTATGGAATAATGATCGCAACCACCTGATCTTCATGAGGGCTCAGTACATTGCAGAGCTGGTGGATTGGGAGTACCAACCTGATGGCCACATAGACCACGACCTTGTCCCAGAGTACCTGCGGCTAGTGGAACAAGTTACTACCAGCGAGTGCCCGTCCAGTACGCGATAAGCGCGACGGCCAGACTCTGCGCCGAAATATGGTATGTGCCGTTGGAGATCGCCTGCTTCAGCCTGATGACCTGCTCGCTGCGAGGGTCCGGAGAATCCTGCGCCGCTCTCATCGCCTTTTTCACCTGTTCCGCTTGCTCAGATATGCTCACACCATCGGAGGCTGAAGCCAGTTGTCTGATCTGGATATCTCCGCCGATATCCGCATCTTCGCGGTGCACACCAGCGACCGAAGGCTGAGGGTTTATGCCTGTCACATCCATATCCTACTCCAGTATAGAACGATATTACCCACCATTATTCGTTCTACACGGTGTTACTATATTAATAATTCGGATGAATGCACAGTTGTACTCACCCTTGTTCGGTTAAGATTATGTTACAGCCTGCCGGCTTACAGCCCGATTCCGATTCAACTGCTTCGTGCCGTCATATAAATACCGGCTAACATGGCTAGCCCACCCAAGGCTGTCAGTATCCCAACCGATTCATTCAGGATCAACCACGCCAGTAAAGCAGCTCCGGCCGGCTCTCCCACGAAGGAGACCGCCACTACCGAGGCGGGCAAATGTTTCAGAACCCAGTTGAAGACCGTATGGCCACCCAGGGTAGCGACAGCGAGCGCAAAGAAGAGGACGAGGTCTCTTTGAGAAAAGTCCAGCAAAGGAACGCGCAGGCAGAGCCCCATCAGAGCCAGACCTAGGGCGCAGGCCAAGTACACGAGCGCCGAATAGAGCAAAAAGCCTTGACGGCTTCTAACCGATTTACCCAGTAACAGATACCCTACCAAGGCAATTGCCCCTCCGGTTGCAAGCAGGTCCCCCAGAAGGTTCTCCCCGCCCACCCTCAGATCGTGGAGTCCTATAAGCAGGGCGCCCAGCAGGGTCAGGCCGATCCCCCCCAGCACTCCGAAGGTTAGCTTCTCTTTGAACAGGAAGTAGGCAAAGAGGGCCACGAATATCGGTTGGGTGGACACGAACACCACTGAACTGGCCACGGAGGTGTAGTCAAGAGAAACAGTCCAGAGGGCGAAATGGAGAGCTAAAAAAATCCCGGAGATGGCGGAATAGAAGAAATCCCTCATCGTGAGAGCGGGCAATCCGCGCCGCTCGAAGGCGACTAAAGCGGGCAATAGCAGCAGCACTGTGGCCACCATACGCCAGGTGGCGATAGTCAGGGCTGCTGCTTCAGCCAGCCGTATGAATATGGCGGTGAAGGAGATGGCTACGATGGCGACGACCAACCCCGCATAATAGCGCATAGGACTCTCCTCGATTGCCGTGAACAGGGATAGCTCATAGGAGCGAGGGGTCTAGATCACAGAATAAAGAGCAACTCTTCATACTGTAATCAACCTTCCGAACCATATCCCTGAATGACAAAGGATTGTGGCGGTGAAGGAGCCTTCAGGTCAAGTCTTTGAGTAAACAGGGCTGAACGAAGGTCGGTGACTACTGTTGCGGCCGATCGGCGGTGGGTAGGGTGAAGGTGAAGGTGGAGCCCTTCCCAACTTCACTCTTTACCCAGATCTTCCCTCCCATTGCCTCCACCAGCATCCGGGTGGTGTATAGTCCAAGGCCCAGCCCTCCGGCTTTCTCCTGAGCTTCTTTGGTCCGAAAGAATCGGCTAAAGAGATGATGAATGTCCTCGGGGGAGATTCCACTTCCTCGATCACTCACGGAGACCTTGATCTCTCCATCCTCTTTTGCAGCGGTCACCCGAATCTCGGTTTCCGAATACTTCAATCCATTGTCGAGCAGGTTGACCAGCACCCTTTCCAGGCGGTCCGCATCGGCCCACACTTCTGGCAGCCCCTCCGGTATCTCCACCTTTATCCGGGAGGTGTCCAGCACCCCAACCATCCGCTGCTTCAAATCCTGCACGAATGATCGGATATCCAACCGGGTGTAGTTAAGCGTCATCTGTCTGGACTCCGCCCTCACCGTGTCCACCAGGTCCTGGATCATGGTATTCATCCGGCGGGCTCCCACTAAGATGGCATTGACGCTTTTCCTCATTCGCCCGTCCTGGCCGCTCCTCACCAACATCCGCTGAAGTAGTTCTGCATGTCCCAACACAGCCGTGAGCGGATTCCGCAGGTCGTGGCTCACCATTCTCATTAAGTCCTTCCGCTCCTCCTCTGCACGCTTGCGCTCGGTAATGTCCCGTACGATGCTGAGCAGCACGCGGTCGCCCCCGATCTGCACCCCTCGGGAACTGACCTCCACGGGAAAGAGAGTCCCATCCTTGCGGCGATGCACCGTCTCGAATAGTACTCCTTTCTCCCATGCCTCCCTCATCTGCTCTCCCGACAGACGCTGCTCATCTGGGGGGCGTAGATCCGTAATATTGAGGGTCACCAACTCGTTTCTCGAGTATCCGTAGGCTCTTTCCGCCGCCCTGTTGGCCTCGATAATCTGCCCGTCCATCCTGATGAAGAGCAGGATATCCCTGGTATACTCAGAGAGCAGCCTGTATCGCTCCAGGATTACCTCGGCTCGCTTGCGCTCCGTGATGTCGTGGCCGATGGAGGCCGCACCTACGATTTTCCCAGTAGTGTCTTTGATCGGCGATACGCTTACCAGGATATTCAGGAGCCGTCCGTCCTTGGCTACTCGAACCGTCTCGTAATGCGTTAGCGGCTCGCCCCGTCTGGCACTTTCCAGAATTAACCGGAGTTCGTCAGATCGATCCGGAGGTATTATGATAGAGATGGACTTGCCAATAGTCTCCTC
>JBMNNU010000084.1:0-12478 GCA_050942695.1 Chloroflexota bacterium | reverse complement strand
GCTGGTAGCCAAAGGGGTGGCGAGCGCTCGAGATGTGGATAGGGCGATTCGCCTGGGCATGGGGGTACGACTCCCGCTGGTGGGTACCCTGGAGCAGAGGGATTGGGGCGGGCTGGACATCCACTTCGCCGCCGCTCACTCAGTGTATCCGACCCTGGAGAATGCTTCCGCACCGCTCCCTTTCCTTGCCGAGAAGGTTGCCAGGGGTGAAATCGGCGCAAAGGCGGGGAAGGGTTTCTTCGATTGGGCTGGAAAGGATGTGGAGGCTCTGAGGCTGAAAAAGCAGGAGCAACTTCTCCTGCTGGTCAAGGCGCTCAAAGAGATAATGCCAGAGGAGGAGGAGGCACTTGTAGACAACGCAGTTTAATATATCTCTCCACCCAGAGCTTTGAAGATACCGTCCAGCTCCTCGTCAGAGTAGAAGTGGATTACCAGTCGGCCACCCCGCCGGCCTCGGTGCAGCTCCACCTTGGTGCGAAGGAGTTCACGCAAGCGATCTTCAAGCTCTGAGATCTCGGCGCTTTTGGGAGCCTGAGGGCGGCGGGATTTCGACGACGCCCTTCGGGCAGCCTCCTCCGCCTCACGTACAGTAACTGCGCCGGATAGAATGGAATCCAGCAGTGCCATTTGCTGCTCTAAGGTTGGCAGCGAGAGGAGGGTTCGAGCGTGGCCTTCCGTCATCAATCCTTGGGCTAGCGCATCCTTAGCTTTCGGGGGCAGGTTCAGCAGCCTGAGGCTATTGGCTACAGCGCTGCGGCTTTTCCCCACCCGGCGGGCAACCTCTTCCTGAGTGAGCTTATGCTCCTCAAGCAGTTGGCGGTAGGCTGCCGCCTCCTCCAAAGGGCCTAGATCCCGCCGCTGTATGTTCTCCACCAAGGCCAGCTCAAGCATCTGCTGTGGAGAAGTATCTTTGATCAAGGCCGGTGCGGTCTTCAATCCTGCCAGCTTGGCAGCCCTCCAGCGGCGCTCGCCGGCAATCAGGGTGTACCCGTTTCCCGAACGTGTGACGATAAGGGGTTGAAGGATTCCATGCTCTCGAATGGAATCGGCCAACTCCTCCAACGCTGCTTCATCGATCAACGTGCGTGGTTGCCTGGGATTGGGGGAGATACGCTCAATGTCGATTTCGGCCAACCCATTTCGTATCGTAGAGGGGATAAGAGCACCAAGCCCTCTGCCCAATCCGCCTCGTCCTTTGGTCATGCCAACCCCCTACACATTAGCGATCCTCGCTGCTACTTCCCGCGCCAACGACGTATAAGCATGCGCTCCGCGCGATGACGGATCGTACTCGAGAATGGATTTCCCATAGCTAGGGGCCTCTGTCAAACGGACATTTCGAGGTATCACCGTATCGAAGGTGAGTCCGGGGAAGTGGTTGCGCACCTCATCCATAACCTGGTTGCTCAGGTTGGTCCTACCGTCGTGCATAGTGAGCAGCACCCCCAGCAGAGATAGGCGAGGGTTCAGGCTATCTCGAACCAACTCTATAGTGTGCATTAGCTGCCCTAACCCCTCCAGCGCCAGGTACTCGCACTGGACCGGGATTATCACTGCGTCGGCAGCGGTTAGCGCATTCACTGTTAACAGCCCTAGAGACGGCGGACAATCGATGATAGCCAGATCAATATCTGCCAACGCCGGCTGAAGGGCACGGCTTAACTTTCCTTCTCTGGCCATCAAATTTACCATCTCCACCTCCGCTCCCGCCAGACGACGGGAGGAGGGTACCATCTGCAAGTTGGGATGCCGTGTGGGAATCAATGCTTGGGACAGCTCTACCCCATCCACCAATACCTCATAGATCGAGGTATCGATGCTTTTCTCGTCGAATCCGAGAGCAGTTGTGGCATTAGCCTGCGGATCCAGATCCAGCAGCAATATCTTCCTGTCTAGGGAGAGATATGCCCCTAAGCTGACGGCAGTGGTGGTTTTGCCCACCCCTCCTTTTTGGTTCGCAACAGCGATGATCATTTTGAGTCCTGAGTGCTTTGTCCTGTTCTGAGTGCTGGGTTCTGGGTGCTGAGTCCCGTGTGTTGGGAGTACTCCCTCTTCTCGCGCGAGACCCCTAGTCCCCTCTCCCATAGGGAGAGGGAGATATTCAATCCCCCTTGTGCCTAAAGGAGGCTTTGGTACCGTTCAAGCCTCTCTTCAACGGCCTCGCGAGTGGGAATGCCGTTCAGGCCTGGTTGCTCTACGGCGAAAGATGCGGTGCAGCAGGCAAAGGCGGCGCTCCTGGACGGGTCGTCCGTTCGATAATACTCTATCAGGAAACCGGCTGCGAAGACATCTCCCGCACCCGTAGGATCGACTTCTTTTACAGGATACGCGAGGAAGCGTTTCGGCTTCCTATGGTGATACAGGATAGCGCCGCGGTCGCCCTGGGTTACCACGACGACAGGGACCTGCTCCAGACATCGGTGCAAAAAGGTCGGGTCGCCCGCCATATCCTCGCGGCTGAGGATTACGACTTCGCAACTACTCAATAGAGAATCGTCACCCTTCCAGGGGCCCAGGCTCACCATTCCCGAATCGTCCCAGTACCTAAACAACCCCTGTGGAGTAAGCCCCATCAGGGACTGAGTAAATAGACCGGCAAACTCACCACTGATCTCGCCAACTACCGGAGCCAGGTGAACGATGGAGCTATCCGCCCACTCTCGGGGTACCGCAGCTATCGGCACCGGATCTGCTAGCGCCAGCAACCTCTGCAATCTTTTATCTGTCTGGTACACGTTCTCGAAGGTTGTGGTCTCACGGCACCCGAATCTCGCGATCTCGATACCCGGTAGGTGGTGATCCCAGTCCAGGGCGTCGCCGGCTGCGGTGACCACTCCGGCCCTCATCCCCAGCAGCTCGGCTGTTCGGGAAGCATAAGCGACGCTCCCTCCGGCGGTTAGGCCTTGTGGCATGTGATCGATAGTAAGGTGGCCGATGGCCAGGTAATCAAGAGTCAAGGGGTAAAGATCACTTAAAAATCCACTGCGAATCCGGCGGGCCGGCAGAGCCGCCGGCCCCTACTCTTGCATCTTATCTTCGCGACTTGGGGATTACGGAGACCCTTCTATCCTCGCCGAAGCCGTGGCTTTCAGTAGTTACGTAAGGGTTGCCCTGAAGCGCCAGGTGAACGATCCGGCGCTCGTTAGCCGGCATCGGATCCAGGGCGATAGCTTGGCCTGTCCGTCGCACCCGCTCCGCCACCCTGGAAGCCAAGCTTCGCAAAGATTCCTCCCGACGCGACCTGTAGCCTTCTACATCGATCACGATACGGACCCAGGAGTTGAGTTGCTTGCCAACCATCAGGTTGAGCAGGAACTGCAGAGCGGAGAGTGTCTCCCCCCGTCGACCGATCAGTATTCCCAAATCATCGCCGGTAACCTCTAAGAGGATTGGAGTTTGCTCGTCACCCATATCCTCTTTGGCGTTAACGTCGGCCTCTATGCCCATTTTGTCGAGAAGCTGGGCCAGGAGCTCCTCGGCCACTGCTACAACGATGCCGCTCTTGATAGGAGGTGTTTCCGGCGAGGGTTGCGTTTCTTCTCGTACCTTTACTCTCACTCGGGCATTTTCTCCTCGAACGAACCCAAGGAGCCCTTTATGCCCCTCGCTGAGGACGGTGATCTCAACCTCGTCACGGCTCTTCCCGAGCTTTGCGAGCGCCTGCTGGATAGCATCCTCGACGCTCTTGGCGACTACTTCAACGCTTTCCATTCGATTTTTTTTCCTCCCTGGGGACCTTAGCGCCTGCCCGCTTCTTGTGCTTGGCTGCTTTCGGGGTCCTGGTTTTGGTGCGTTCAGCCACCTTCGCGCCCTCCACGGTAGCCGTCTCAGGGTTCGACGAGTTAGCGCGAACCGTTACCGCAGCTTTAGCCTGAGCATTTGGCTGTAAGCCTCCCCAGCCAGTAGTCAGCAGTTGTTGGAAGAAGGTGAAGACGTTGGTAGTCACCCAGTACAGCACCAGCCCCGACGGCACGGACATAGCCACGAACCCGAAGGTCAATGGCATGACAAGCATTACTTTATTCATCATCTGCTGCTGTGGGTCGTTGCTGGGCATCATCATCATCTTCTGGACGACGAACTGGGTCGCTACCGTTAGCACTACTAGAATGTAAAACGGATCTGGTTGAGCCAGGCTGGGCAGCCAGAGGAAACCCCGGTTGAATGCCTCAGACGTGTGTGAAAGATTGATTAGCGCCCAGTAAAGGCCGAACCATATAGGCATCTGCACCAGCATAGGCAGACAACCGGCCATCGGGTTGATCCCATTTTCTCGGTAGATCCGCATGGTTTCCTGGGTCAGCTTCTCTTTATCCTTGCCATACTTACGCTTTACCTCCTCGATCAGAGGCTGTGCGTCTCTCATCGCCTTCGATGATCTGATCGACATGGCGTTGAGCGGGTAGGTTACCAGCTTGATGATCAGGGTCAGGGCGATGATAGTAAGACCAAAGCTCCCGATTATCTCATTCAAGCCGACCAGTATTCCCATTAAGGGCCAGACTATTACCGAATTCCAGAGTTGTTCCAAGAAAACTCCTCCAATAGAAATCGCGATAAAATCGGTTGCAGATGTGGGCGCATCATCGCCTAGGGAACCGGGTCATACCCGCCTGGATGGAAGGGGTGGCAACGGCCTATACGCTTTGCAGCCAACCAGCCGCCCTTCCAGAGACCATATCTGTCGATGGCTTCGTAACCATAATGAGAGCAGGAAGGCTCGAAGCGGCAAGCCGAGGGTAACATGGGCGATATTATCAACTGGTAAAATCTAATAAAAAATAAGCCGATCCACTTCATTGGCTGTAAAATTCCGTTCCTAGGGCTCGTTCTCGACTGTCGCCTCCGATGCTAGCTGTTCTTTGCCGACCTCAGTATCTCTACCCTTATCAGATCTTGTTCGGTCGGAGAGCAAGTGCGCTCGCTCAAGCAGTATCTCCACAGCGCGTCTAACCGACTGGTAATCTGCCTGTGCTGAGGCTGGGCGGGCGACGAACACCAGATCCCGCCCCCCGGGAAGGCTCGGCAGAAAAGCTCTGACAGATTCACGAATCAGCCGCTTAACCCGGTTCCGGGTTACGGCTTTACCAAGCCTTTTGCTGGTGGAGATACCAACCCGGGTTATATCAAGCCCGTTGGGTGCTACATATAACACCAGCAGCGGGTGGGCCCATGATCGTTTCAGGGCTCGCACCCGCTGGAAATCCGCGCTCTTTTTCAGGCGATGCCGTCTTTGCAGGGCGAGATGCGTTTCTTGCACTCTCACCGCTAGATCTCTAGACGACTGTCAGCCTCTTGCGTCCGCGGAGTCTCCTCGCTTTGAGAACCAGCCGCCCCTGTCTGGTGCTCATTCGCTTTAAAAATCCATGTTCGCGCTTCCGCGGAATCCGCTTCGGCTGGTAAGTGCGTTTCATGCAGCGCAAAACCCCTTGCTATGTATCCATATTGCCCTAATTATAAGGTTCGCGATCTTAGAGTGTCAATTCTATTGGGACTCACGCTGCCCTTTTCTCCTGTTCCATAGCCTGGGGATTCACTACATTTTTAGGGTTTCCCTCCATTAAACCCCGGATGTTGTCAATAGTCGTGTCGACTATCCTGGCCAGCGCCTCCCAACTGTTGAAGGCCATGTGCGGGGTTATCACCACATCCTCTCGCCTGAGCAGCACGTGCTGGCGCAGCACGGCCCGTAGCTTCTCCTCCGGTTGCGGCGCTCTTACCAACTGTGCCTCTTCTTCGATCAACTCCTCTCCCTCGATGACGTCCAATCCTGCCCCAGATAACACGCCTTCGTCCAGGGCCCATATTAGCGCGTCGGTGTCGACCAACCCTCCCCTGGCCGTGTTTATCAGGATAGCCCCTCGTTTGGCTTTCTGTAAATTATCCCGGTTTATGAGATGGTGGGTGCTGGGGGTGAGAGGGGCATGCAAGCTGATGATATCCGACTGCTGCAGCAGCTCATCGAGCGGTACGTACTCGAATCCGAGCACCTCTGCAACCAGGCTGTCCTGTTTCACGTCGTAGGCAACCGCTCTCATCCCGAATCCCTTTGCGATCCGGATGACGTGCAGCCCTATGCGGCCCGCACCCACAACCCCTATTGTCTTATCCTTCAGGTCGAAGCCACGAAGCCCTTCGAGGGAGAAATCCCCTCTGCTCGTGCGCAGGTAGGCCTTGTGGATCTTGCGCGAGAGGGAGAGGATGAGACCGAAGGTGTGCTCGGCTACAGTGGTCTCCCCATAGTAGGGCACGTTGGATACAAGGATGCCCCGTTCGTTGCATGCCTCCAGGTCGATGTGGTCGTAGCCGGTGGATCTGGTAGCTATGAGCCGCAGGTCTGGGAACTTTTCTATTACTTTTCTATCTACCTGAGATCGAATAAACACCGATAAGATCGAGATATCGGTGAACCTGGGTTTTACAGTCGCGTTCAGGGGATAGTGGTAAAACTCCAGTTGGACATCCTGGAGGGCGTTTCTGATTCGCTTCTCCTCCCAGTCTTCCATCTCATAAAAGGCGACTCTGCTCCGCTTCACCGTCTTGGATCGTTCAGCCATAATCCCTCCAGGGCTTTCAGCTTTCAGCCGTCAGCCTTCAGCTTATTGGCAGTACTGTTAGCTGATGGCTGAGAGCTGAAGGCTGATCGCTAATGAATCTCAACTATGGTGAGTCGCCTCGTACCCATGGGAGTTTCGACCTCCACCGTTTCCCCCGGCCGATGGCCGAGTACAGCCCTTCCTACAGGGGACTGGTTGGAGATGCGCCCCTCACTGGGTTGGGACTCCATCGCCCCTACGATGTCGTATTGTTCGATTTCACCCTCCTCGTCTCGGAGGACTACCGTGGAGCCAATCTCGACAGTCGGCCAGGCGGTAGTTGGGGTGATTTCGACAACCTCGGCCTTAGCCAGCAGCCTTTCCAGCGTGGCGATTCTCCCCTCTACAAAGGATTGCTCTTCGCGGGCGGCCTGATACTCAGGGCTGTCCCAAACTCCCACCTCTCGGGCTGATTTGAGTCGTTCAGATACCTCCTGGCGTCGTACCGTGCGCAGGTAGTCCAATTCCGCCATAAGTCTCGCATAACCGGAAGGAGTCAAAATCCGCTCGGCCTCTCCCATGGTTGCCACAATCCCCTCCTTTATGAACCGTTATAGCTGGCTCTCAGCTTTCAATCGTTTAATGTCCGCTGGCTGCACCCTTGAACACAACCTGGAATACTTCTATAGCATGGGTAGCGCTAACGCTTCGACGCGGCTTTCGTCAGGTCTACTATCCTGAGCTGCCTCAGAATGGCAATGCTTGAGGTGCTGATGGCGTCGCCAGAATCGATTTACACTCCTCTGGGTCGCCCTCTGTTATTTATGTAGAGGTTAGAAAGCTGGAAGCTAATGGTATCAGCTTATTCATGCCGCTTTGGCCTGGCCTGTTATGCCATGCTGGGCTTTCCACCTCTCAATGAACTGGCCCATCGACTCGATAGGAACAACCTCTACTACGTCTACGTAACCCTGATATTGGGAGAACATTCCCCTGGCCTGACTTTCGCTTTCCGCCTCAACAAGGTTGTATCCGGTGCGACCGTCCTTGGTCACATAGACGATATTGCCCCGGACGGGGGGGATCTCACGATTGACGATCTTTTGAGCCAACTGATCGACATTTCCACCTCGGACTTCTGTCCTGACGAAATACATCATCTCTCTGTATTCCTCCATCATTAGATGCAAAAACCCTACTGCCAAGCGACAAAGGGAGTGCGATTGAAAATCTAATATAAAGGGGGCAAAAGGCGTGCCAGGCACATCTCTTGCCCCCTGCTCCCCACAGCCACGCCGGCCTAATCTTCAGAGGCCGGAGGGGCCGCCGGCCAAGGGTGGCCGGCAAGCCGGGCCCGAGGCTGCGGAGGAAGGGATCGAGGAGGGATCATGGCTGTCGCTAGGAATGCACGACCTAAAGAGAAGCTGAGGCTGCTGAGGCTGGAGGATAAACTGGCGGTGCCGCCGGACCGCCTCCGCTGGAGATTCGACCCAGTAGAACTCCCCTTCGAGACAACCGAGGCAGTGGAATCGCTCCAGGGCACCGTTGGGCAGGAGCGAGCGGTGAGCGCCTTGGAATTTGGGATGGAGATTGACAGCAGTGGGTTCAACGTCTTTGTGTCGGGGCCATCGGGCACAGGTCGGAGCACCACTGCTCACAGCTATATGAAGAGGGCAGCCGAGTCTCTACCGGTGCCCGATGACTGGGTGTACGTACACAACTTTGCGGACCCATACCGGCCTAAAGCGATCCGCCTTCCAGCAGGCAAAGGGAGCGAGCTAGCTCGGGACATGGAAGATATGCTGGAGGCTGCTCGCCGCGAGATCCCCAGGGCGTTCGAAAGCGAAGACTACGAGCGGCGGCGCAACGATGTGCTCACGAGGCTGCACCAGCAGCAGCAGGCAATCTACACACAGTTGCAGGAAATCGCTCGCGATCAAGGGTTCTCGATCGAGCTAACACCGGCGGGCATCATCACGGTGCCAATCGTCGAAGGCCGGCCGCTTTCGGCTGAGGAGTACGAGAATCTGCCATCAGAGCAGAAGGCGAATTTGGAGAAGAAAGGGGATGAGCTGCGACGCCAGTTGGAGCAGGCACTCCACGAAGGGCGCAAACTTGAAAAGGACGCAACCGAACGGCTGCGGCAACTGGAAGAAGAGGTAGCTCTCTTCGCTGTGGGGCATCTGTTCGAAGATCTCCGGCACAGATATCGTGACTTCCCGGATGTGCTGGACTATCTGTCCAAGGTGCAAGAGGATATCCCCGAACATCTGGATGACTTCCGTGTCAGCCCTCAACAGGAGCAGAGGCTTCCAGGCGCCCTTGCGGAGCTCCAGGGGGCATCTCGGGAGGAGCACCTCTCCCGTTATAAGGTGAACGTGGTGGTGGACAACAGCCAGACTCACGGCGCACCTGTGATCGAGGAGCATAATCCGACCTACTACAACCTGATGGGGCGCCTGGACTACCAAGCCCGCCTGGGCGCCATGTCCACCGATTTTCTGCAGATAAAGGCGGGGGCTCTTCATAGGGCTAACGGCGGTTACCTACTGGTGGATGCGCTGGACGTGCTCACCAGCCCCCTGGCATGGGACGCTTTGAAGAGGACTCTGGAGACCAGGGAGCTGAGGATCGAAAATATCGGGGAGCAGTACAGCCCTATCCCTGCCGCTACGCTACGGCCTGAGCCGATACCCCTGCTTTGCAAAGTGGTGATGGTGGGGGACCCATATATCTACTATCTGCTCTACCACCTGGATGAGGACTTCCGCAAGCTGTTCAAGGTCAAAGCCGATTTCGGGCCTGACATGGATCGCTCCGACAGCCACATCCAGAGATACACCTGGTTTATCAGTCGGCAGGTGCGGGAGAAAGGGCTTCGCCATTTCCATAGAAGTGGCGTTGCGAAAATGGTGGAGTACGGTGTCCGCCTGGTGGAGGATCAAAGCAAGCTGACTACCCGGCTGGCAGATATAGCCGACATGGTGGTGGAGGCTAGCTTCTGGGCGGGCAAGAACGGCCACGACCTGGTCATGGCGGAAGATGTGGAGAAGGCGATAGAGCACAAGGAGTATCGCTCCAACCTGATCGAAGAGAAGATCCAGGAGTATATCGAAGACGGCACTATTATGATCGATACTGAGGGGGTGAAAGATGCTCAGGTGAACGGCCTCTCGGTATCAGACCTGGGAGATTACTCCTTCGGAAGGCCCTCCCGCATAACCGCTCGAACCTCCCTCGGAGGGCATGGCGTCGTAAACATCGAGCGGGAGATCAAGCTGTCTGGCCCTATACACTCAAAGGGAGTGATGATCCTCTCCGGGTATCTTTCGGGCAAGTATGCCCAGGACTACCCCTTGGCCCTTTCGGCCACCCTGACCTTCGAGCAGATGTACAGCGAGGTGGATGGGGACAGCGCCTCCTCCACCGAGCTATACGCCCTACTCTCCGCCCTGTCTGGGTTGCCGTTAAAGCAGGGTATCGCGGTTACCGGTTCGGTAAATCAGAAGGGTGAAGTACAGGCAGTAGGGGGTGTCACTCGCAAGGTTGAGGGCTTCTACGAGGTGTGCAAAGCCAAGGGGCTAACCGGTGAGCAGGGTGTCATCATCCCCGAGGCAAACATCAAGAACCTGATGCTGAAAGACGAGGTTGTCCAGGCCGTCCGGGATGGCAAATTCCATCTCTGGTCGGTTCGCACCGTCGACGAGGGGATCGAACTGCTAACTGGCGTCCGGGCGGGGGAGCAGCTCCCGGATGGCACCTACCCACAGGGTACCGTACACCAGATGGTGGATGCCAGGCTGCGAGAGTATGCCCAGAAGCTGAAGGAGTTCGGCGGCGAGATGGGAAAGGAAGCCGGTGTCGGGAAGCCTCGGCCCGAGGACCAAGCGGCTAAGAATAGGTGAGACGGGGAAACGGGGAGAAGGGGACAAGGAGACGGACCCCACCCCCTGCCCCTCCCCGCAACGGGGAGGGGAGAGGAGTCCCCTCTCCCACCGCAGTGGGAGAGGGGACTCGGTGTGCTTGAGCCACTCGGAGTCGTTGCGCTCAGACTTTAGGGAGTAACTCCACACAGTCGCCTGGCGAGAGCCACAGCGTCGTTGGCGGTTGGGCCGTATCCATCGGCCCCTATTTGGTCGGCCCACTGCTGGTTGACGGGGCCGCCGCCTACTAAAACTCTGTACTTGGGCCTTTCCCCCTGAGTCTCCAGCGCTTCTATGACCTCTCGCTGGCGAGGCATGGTGGTTGTGAGCAAAGCTGATAGCGCGATGATGTCGACCTGGTATTTCTGTGCCTGCTCCAGGAATGTGAAGGTCGGAACGTCGACGCCAGCATCGAAAACCTCGAACCCCGCGGTCTTCAGCATGATGGCCACCAGATCTTTCCCGATAGCGTGAAGGTCGCCCTTTACCGTTCCCACCAGCACCCTGCCCGGCGCCTTCACCTCCCTATGCGAGGCGATAAGCTTCGGCTGCATGATGTTCATAGCCGCCTGGAAGACGTCCGCCGACATCTGAAGCTCGGGCAGAAACATCTCTCCACTCTGGAAGAGGCGGCCGACCTCCTCCATCGCGGGGGACATCCCTTTCTCTATGGCCTCGGCGATGTCGAATTCTCCCTCAACCGCTTCTTGCGCCAACCGCATGGCTTTAGCTCTGTCCAGATTCACTACTGACGCATATAGCCCCTTGATCAGTTCAGCCTTCTCCATGATATCGCCTACTCCCTTGCGATCTATCTACAATTACTTACTGTTTCTTTACTAAGCGCTTTACACATCGTCATTCCCGCGCAAGCGGAGGTGACGAATAAGAGTCCGGTGGAGACGAAGGGCAGGCTATCTTAGGCCATCTGCTTATGCCTCCAGTGGAACACCAAAACCTGCTACCTTGGTCTTCATCTCCCGATACATCTCCAGGTACTCCCTAGTGGGGTAACTGGTTTCCACGTCGAAGCAGTCCTGGTAACGTTTGCCGGCAGGAGGAGATGGAAGCTCCTCCTCGTACTGCTGCAGTAGCCGCTTCACTATCTCGTTTGCTTCCGCCCGAGAGATCCTGTGGGCGTTCCCGATAACCTCTGCACTGAACTGCATCTCGAGCGGCGTCTGGTGATCCACCTTGAGCGCTTTGGCTGGAATAGGTGTCTGCACCGAAGAGCCGGATGAGACCGCAGTCAACAGATAGGCGCTGGCTTCGTAGAAGTAGTTGGGCGTCATCGGACCACCGGCCACGTAGCCGAGGCTGAGCACCGGGTAGGAGATGTGGCGACTGATAGCCTGGCTGCTGGCGCCTACCGCCCAGAGAACCCCGCGGGATGTGGAACAGGAATAGGCTACATCCATTGGGAATGTAAGCTGGTAAGAACCGCGAAGAACCAGGATGCCAGCGATGATGTAGGCGACGTTGGCGACAGCCACCCCCGCTGGCCCGCCACAGTATCCGCCCAGGATCGGCGCACTCTGGGAGGCCACCGAACCGCCCCAACTGGTCAGGTAAGCGGTCTTCACCAGTGCCCCGTAGTCCACCTTCATCTCAGCCAGAAAACCAACCAACCACCCATCCGAGGGGCGGATGCCGAAGGCGGATGTGCTGGAGCCGATGGTGGCGATGGCTGAGCCCGCCGTGGAGTTAAGGTTGAGGATGGGCATGCCTGGGCGTCCAGACTGCCGAAGGGCCGAACGGGCGATCTCGTTGGCCCGTATCGCAGCCAGCAACTCCTGAGGGGAGCCACCCGAGACCGGCACCCCTCTAAGGTGAGTAAGAGATGGAGCTGCTACTGAGTCGGTCTGAGCGATCCTGGCGTAGCCTTCCATAGTGCGGAAGGCGATCTCCTCCGATGAGACGTTCACGCCGGAGCCTACGTGGCACCAGGATGGGTTAGAGGCATCGTCGGGTTTGCGAGGCTTGAACAGCTTCCGCTCGTGTCCCTCTCCAAACCAGCAG
>JBMNNU010000083.1:0-12488 GCA_050942695.1 Chloroflexota bacterium | reverse complement strand
CAAAAATGGCATTCACAACTGTTGTTACTTCAGCTACCCGTACTGCCGGGAGGGAATCTGCGGATTAAGGAGATACGTCAAGCTTTGACAGCGCCGGCATTATCCCTCATAATATGCCGCTGGTGGTTGCTCGCTCTGGCTCCAGCCTGTTGAGGCAACCACGAATTCTGGATGAAAGGCAGGTAGGTTTGTGGTAAAGGTTGCTCTGGTGGTTGCTTCGACTACGTGCGCCGTTGTGCCTACCGCCGCTAGCTTTCGTTAGGAGAAGGTTGCCTCTCGGCAGCCATCCGCTTTCAACACTAGGGATCGGTCCGTAGAGATGCCCTGCCGGGGGTGTCCCGGATGATTCAATATCCTTAGAGTTGATCAGATCTATCGTCCGCTCGGCCATAGGCGCCACGGTGCCTGTGGCCTTTTCTGTGCCCACTGCGAACGTGCGGCCATATCGAGCGCGTGTATGGCCAGCGTTGGCGTGCGAGCCTACCACCAGATAGCCCAACCCTTTTTGCTATCGCTACTAAAGGCCACAGGCTGATTTGCCTGTGGCCTTTAGTCTTTACTGGCCAATTCGATAGCGGTTCAACGGCGGTCTATCAAATCTAGGAGGAAGGATATGTTAGCAGAGCAAGTGCGGATACCAGTCGTCAAGAAAAGCCTACTCACGAGGCCGCGCTTACCATGGCGCGGCGCTATAACGAGGAGAGACGACAGGTGTCCAAAACCTATCGAAATAGAGCAAACAAGAAATTATCGCGCGCACGCCGCGAGGAGTTCCGCTGCCGGCACTGCGGTCAGTTCGTCGGGCCGACACTATACGGCGGCAAGCACCGCAACCACTGTCCCTACTGTCTATACTCGCGCCATGTCGATGGAAACAAGCCGGGCGACCGCGCGAGCGACTGCGGCGGCTCGATGGCGCCGGTGGGCGCGTTCACCAGACCTAACGGCGAGTTCGTGCTCGTCCACCGCTGTCTGACCTGCGGCTTTGAGCGCTACAACCGCATCGCAGCCGACGACGACTTCGCCTTGGTGCTGAGCCTGCCGTTGGTCAAACCACGCAGCAGACGTCGCTCTCAGCTCATATCGCTAGCGGAGACGGCGTAGACATAGCCCCTGCCGCAGCGGGATGATCCCGCTGCGGCAGGGAGGGTTTGGCTGCCCTTACGCCGTTTTTTGCCGGAACTGGGTTTCGTAGAGGTGGGAGTAGAGGCCTCCCTCGGAGAGCAGCTCTTCGTGAGTGCCCCGCTCAACCAACCGGCCCTCGTCCAGTACCAGGATCAGGTCGGCGGCCAGGATCGTGCTGAGCCGGTGGGCGATCACCAGGCTGGTGCGCCCCACCATCAGCCGCTCGAGGGCTGCCTGGATCAGCGCCTCGGACTGGGAGTCCAGATGAGACGTGGCTTCATCCAGCACCAGGATGCGCGGGTCCTTTAGGATAACCCTAGCGATCGCGATCCTCTGCTTCTCCCCTCCTGAAAGCCGATAGCCCCGCTCCCCTACGATCGTATCGTACCCATCGGGAAGGGAGGTGATGAAGTCGTGGATGTTGGCTGCTCGGCAAGCATCCTCAAGCTCCTGAGCGGTTGCATTTGGTTTCGCATAGAGCAGGTTGCTCCGGATGGTATCGTGGAACAGATAGGTCTCCTGTGTAACGATGCCGATCTGGTTGGCCAGCGACTCCAGCCGGATATCCCGAATATCTGTCCCGTCCAGCAAGATCCGCCCTTCCGTGGGGTCGTATAACCTTGGGAGCAGGTAGGTAACGGTGGTCTTACCGGCGCCGCTGGGGCCTACCAGGGCTACCAATTGGCCGGGCAATATCTCAAAGGTCACATCTTGGAGCGCCCAATGTCTCATCACCGGTTTCTGGGCGCCTGATTGCCCGTTATCGCTGGCCCCATCGCCGTTTTCGCCTGCAGACGCATCTTGAGCGTGCTCAGTTGAACCTTGATAACGTCGAATCAGCACACCTGAGCCATCGTGGGATCGATTGAAGCGCTCAACCTCCTGCAGCCCAAACACGCCGGAGCGATCCCTCTCGCCGTAGTTGAAGGAAACCCCCTGGAACTGTACGTGGCCGGAGGCCCGATCTATGGAGACCGCATCTTTGTGATCGGCGATCTCAAGGGGGAGGTCCTGCACCTCGAACACCCGCTCGAAGCTAACCAGGGAGGTCGCAAACTCCACCCTGGCGTTTGTGAGCGAGGCGATTGGGCCGTAAAGCTGGGTGAGGTAGGCTCCAAACGCGACTATGGTGCCCACGGTGAACTCTCCCTGCAGCACTAGCATGCCGCCCCACCAGAATACCAGAGCGGTCCCCACGGAGCTGGCCAACCCGAGACCCATGAAGAACCACCGGCCAACCACCGCCTGGCTGACGCCGATATCTCTAACCGCGGCTGCCCGTTCCCGGAAACGGCTGTTTTCGTCTGCCGAGCGCCCGAATATCTTCACCAGCAGCGCCCCGCTCACGTTGAGCGTCTCGTTCATCAGGGCGTTCATCTGAGCATTCAGATTCATGGAGTCGCGGGCTATACGGCGGAAAATCTTGCCTACCCTCCGTGCAGGAAATAGGAACAGGGGAAAGATCATCACGGCAACCAGGGTCAGCCTCCACTCTAAAGTAAGCATCACAGCCATCGTCATCACGAGAGCAAGCAGGTTGGAGACGATATTCACACTGGTGCTGGTAACCGCCTGCTGCGCGCCGACCACATCGTTGTTGAGACGAGCCATCAGCTCCCCGGTCCGAGTATTAGTGAAGAAGCGGAGGGACATCTGCTGTAAATGCTCGAAGAGAGCGCATCTCAGGTCGAAGATGATTCCCTCGCCGATCCGGGCACTCAGGTAGCGTTGATACACTCCCACGAGGCCACTGAGCAGGGGAATAGCGACCATCCCCAGCGCCAGCAGATTGAGCCGCTGGAAGTCGCTTTTGGGCAGCGCATTGTCGATCAGGTCGCGGTAGAGCAGGGGGGGTATCAGAGTCAGGAGGTTGATAGCTACGATGGTCAGCAGCATGATTAATATCGACCCAAGATAGGGTCGGGCATACATCGACACCCTTTTGAGCAGAGCGAGGCTCACACTCGGCTTGTCTTGCTTCTCATCGTATTTGATGTAGGTCCACCAACCAGAACCGTGGGCAGCCATAGATCCTATCCTGTCGTTTTGTTGTCAATGTTTTATTAAAAAACGGTTTGCTATCCTTTGTAGAGGCGGAACGTTCCAACTCTACGAAAGCACAAACCAAGCCGCGCTCGCTGGCGTGCGGCATGGTTCACGGCACGAGTCACAATGTAGCATCAGGCCTTGTGCCTGACGGGGTACCACGTCGGGCACAAGGCCCGACGCTACAGTTCGTCGGGGACGAGTCCCGACGCTACAGATCTGGCTGTTCGTGTGAACCATCGCTGGTGTGCGACCAAATGTAGCCGCACGCTTTAGCTTACGCGTACCTAGTTATACACCCTAAGGTTGCTGTTACATTTTATCACCCGCTACCTCTTTGAACTCCGCCAGAAGGTCCTCCAGCACCTGGAAGCCTAGATCCCAGAAGGTGGGCTCCAGGGGGTTCAGGCCGAGAGGCTCCAGCAGCTTTTCAGGCCTGTCCTTCCCGCCACCGGCCAGCAGCTCCAGGTACAGAGGCACGAAGGAGTCCCCTTCTTCTAGATACTTCCTGTAGAGGGTGAAGGTCAGCAGGTGCCCAAATGCGTAGGAGTAACAGTAGAAGCGGTAGTGCACGAAGTGGGGAATAGACATCCACCCCCAGCGATCCAGGTCGTCGAAGATCACCGAGTCGCCATACAATCGCTGATTCTCTTCCGACCAGAGAGCGCAATACTCCTCCGCGGTCGCAACCCCGTCCGCCCTGCGCGCGTGGCCTCGCTGCTCCCAGCGGGTGTACATCGTTTGCCGGAATATCGTTGCGATGGCATCCTCGATCATCTTGCTCAGGATGTCTCGCCTAGCTACTGGGTCCGCTTTTGCTTCCAGCAACTGTTTGGAGAGCAGGATCTCGCCGAACACGCTCGCCACCTCGGCCATAGGCGTGGTTGGGCTGTAGTTGAGCGGGGTCTGACCCCGTGCGAGGTAGAAGTGTATCCCATGGCCCAACTCGTGTGCTAGGGTGAACAGGTCGTCCAGTCGGCCGATAAAGTTAGTCAAAATGTATGGGTGATATGCCGGCAGTAATCCGGAGCAGAATGCCCCACCACGCTTGCCGGGTCTCGGGGTTGCGTCGATCCATTCTCGATCGAAGAAGGTCCGGGCAACCTCCCCGGCCTTCGGATCGAAGCGGTCGAACGCATCCAGCACCTGCGCTTTGGCTTCGTCGAAATCGTACCTGGGCTCCTCCGAGGAGAGAGGGGCGAGAATGTCGTAGAAGTGGAAATCCCCCTTCAACCCCAGCAATCGGGCTTTCAGCCTGTAGTATTCTTGAGCGAGGCTGTACCGCGACTCCACCGCCCTCAGCAGCACCTCGATCACTTCCGGCGATAGCTCATTGGACAACGCCGTAGGCTCGATCGGGTCGCTATAGGAGCGAAGCCCCATGGAGAGGCTATGATCCTGGAACAGAGTGTTGAAGATATACGCCAGCACCTGGCTGTTATCGGAGTAGACTGTGTAGAGGCTCTCGTCCGCCCGCCGACGTAGGTCACGGTTGGGACTTGTTCGCAGCGCTCTCGTCTCGGCATCGGTCAACTGCCTGATCTCGCCGTCCACCTCCACCGGGAAGCGGAGGGAGCTGGTTATCTCCGTGTAGAGCTGGCTCCATGCCGATGCGCCGGTCAGCCTCATCCGGGCCATCAACCGCTCCTCCGGCTCAGAAAGGGTATGAGGGGCAAAGGCTCTGAGCGTCTCGAGGTGGTGGCGATAGGTAGCCAGCTCGGGTGCCGCTATCAAGGCATCGAACTGCTGCTGAGGTAAGGTCTTCAACTCCACGTCGAAGAAGACCATCAGGTTAGATATCTCGGTTGTAGCCTCCCTAACTTTGGAGAGGAGCGCCTGCCGCTGGTTATCCTGGGTCTGAGCGGCGAAGGCAAGCGATGCGTAGCCCAGGGGTTTGTAGCCGATGGTCGTGATCTGCTCCTGCTGCCGGAATGCCTCGGCCAGCGCCGAAGGGGACAATTGTGCCACTTTTCCCCTGTAGCTGGCGGCAAAGGAGCGGGCCATCTCCTCGGCTCGAGTCAGGTCGACGTCTATCTGGGGGTCTGTGGGATCGTGGTAGAGATCGTCCAATTTCCACCGGATCTCCTGCTGCGGGTTTGCGGTTTCGGACAAAGCAACCTCCATTTAGTATCGGACCGATTTGTGCAGTTTATTTCTTAGAGTATACACTGCCTTCTGTTACTATGAAGCATCACTTCAAAACCGAACATGCGAGGGAATGAAAAGATGCAAAAGGTTCCCAAAAGGCACGAACTGCCGGAAGAATATACCTGGAACCTAAAGACCATCTACCCAAACGAAGGACTCTGGGAGGCTGATTTTCAGGCGATAAAGGGGAGTATCCCCAAGCTGGAGGGGTTCAGAGGCAAACTGGGCGACTCCGCCGACCAGCTATTGAAATGCCTGGAGCTTCGGGACGAAACCCATAAAAAATGCGATCAGCTTTTTGTCTACGCTCGGATGCGTAAAGACGAGGACAACACCAACAGCCACTACCAGGCGCTGGCTGACCGCGCGTTGCTGCTTGCTACCGAGCTATCTAGCGCGTCATCCTTTATCGCCCCGGAGATCCTTTCACTTCCAGAGGAGAAGCTGTGGGGCTTCGTAAAGGCGGAGCCGGGGTTAGAACTGTACAGGCACCATCTGGAAGAGCTGTTGCGGCAGCGTCCCCACGTCCGCTCCACAGATGTCGAGATGGTGTTGGCCCAATCCATGGAGATCAGTCGCACATCAGACAACACCTACAGCATGCTGACCAATGCAGACATGAAGTTTCCTTCGATAGTAGACGAGGAGGGGAACAAAGTCGAGCTGAGCCAGGCGCGCTACAACCAGCTTCGGGAGAGCCAGGACCGAAGGGTTCGTTTGGATGCATTCAGGGCGATGCACCAGACATTCGAGGGCTATCGGAACACTCTTGCGTCATCGCTTTCCGGAAGCGTCCGCTCCGATATCTTCTACGCCAGAGCTCGTAACTATCCCAACGCCATGGAAGCGGCGCTGTATCCAAATAACATCCCCACTGCTGTCTACCACAACCTGATCCAGACGGTGAATCGCAACCTGCCCAGCCTGCAGTGCTACATGGAGCTCCGAAAGCGGATGCTGGGGGTGGATGAGCTGCACCATTACGACCTGTATGTACCCATGGTGCCGGACGTGAAGATGGATATGCCGTACGACCAGGCGGTGAAGACGGTGGAGGCGGCGCTGTCTCCTCTTGGAGATGAGTATCTCGGAGCTTTGAAGGACGGGATCACCTCGCGCTGGATCGACGTTTACGAGAACGAGGGGAAGACCAGCGGAGCCTACAGCAGCGGCTCCTACACCACCAACCCGTTCGTCCTGTTGAACTACCAGGGCACCCTGAACGACGTCTTCACCCTAGCCCACGAGCTAGGGCACTCCATGCACTCCTACTTCACCAGGAAAACGCAGCAGTACGTCTACGGCGACTACACCATTTTCCTGGCAGAGGTGGCATCCACTCTAAACGAGCAGCTTCTCACGAACTATCTACTTGCTAATAGCACAGACAAGAAGCTAAAGGCCTATCTGATAAACCAGCAGATGGAGCGTTTCCGCACTACGCTTTTCCGCCAGACCATGTTCGCGGAGTTCGAGCTGGATATCCACACCAGGGCAGAAGCGGGGCAAGCCCTCACGCCGGACCTCCTCTCATCCATGTACAGAGATCTGAATATCCGCTACTACGGTCCGGCCGTCGTGCCGGATGAGGAGATCGCCATCGAGTGGGCCAGGATACCCCACTTCTACTGGGCTTTCTACGTCTACCAGTACGCCACGGGTATCTCTGCTGCGACCGCCCTTGCGCATCAAATACTGGCTGAGGGGGAGCCGGCTGTGCAGCGCTACCTGCGCTTCCTGAAGAGCGGCTCATCGGATTACTCGATCAACCTACTCAAGCAGGCCGGTGTCGATATGGTCTCTCCCGAGCCGGTCCAGCAGGCGCTGGACAGCTTCGATAATTTGATCGATCAGATGGAGGCCTTAGCCGCCGCATAGCGATCCCGAGCTTTAAGCTGTATTCTGCATAAGCCAGACGTAGCCGTCCTCCAGGCTGGGCTGGGCAGGCTGCGCACCGGGGTAGCCGGTAGCGTCCTTGCCCACTACCCGGTACTGCACACCTCCCGCCAGGTGAAGGGTGGAAACCACAGTGAGTCCGTTGTTCGGCTTGTTGCCATCGGCCGAGGCGATCTGCCACACCTTGCCCCGGGCTTGGGAGATCAATTCTAGGGGGCTCCCTCGGAAGCAGAGCCGTCCGCGATCGAGTACCGCCATGTCGCGGCAGGTCTGGCTGATATCCTCGACGATATGTGTCGAAAGTATCACGATTCGGTCGCTAGCAAGGTCCACCAGCAAATTACGGAAGCGGATGCGCTCCTCGGGGTCCAGGCCTGCTGTCGGCTCGTCCACTATCATTATTTTAGGGTCGTTTACCAGCGCCTGAGCTATCCCCACGCGCCGCTTCATGCCGCCCGAGAAGCCTTTGATCTTCCGGTCGGCCTCAGCGGCCAGCCCCACCAGCTCTAACACTTCACCGACCCGCTGGCGCCGTCTCGTCGGGTTCGCGATCCCTTTCAGGATCGCCATGTAATCCACGAACTGCCTGGCGGTGAGATCGGGGTAAAGGCCTAACTCCTGCGGCAGATAGCCAAGCATCGCCTTCACGGCTACTTTGCCATGCTCGGTAGACAGGTCGTGATCCCCAACCATGATCCGCCCGGCGGTAGGGTTCACGAGGCCGGCCAGGATACGCATCAAAGTGGTCTTTCCGGCGCCGTTTGGGCCAAGAAGGCCAAACATACCCAAGCCGATGCGCAGGTCGATACCCTGCAGGGCAGCAACGGCCTTCGGTCCTGATCCATAGCTCTTCGTCAATCGGCTGATCTCTATTTCCATGAACTCCTCCAGCATCACAGGTAAGGCTCTTCCCTCTCTAGTAAGCGAGCGGCCAGCAGCAAGAACAGGCAACCCAAAATCGCCAGACACAGCAGGTTTGCCGGCAGATGCGGATGCTCGGGACGCCTGGCCGCCATGAAAAGGTACAGGTAGCGCGCCCAATCGTTGTTGGCGAAATGCCCGCCGATCAACGCTTGCATAATCCAGACGATGCCTACCAGCAGCGTAGCTGGCGTTGCCGCGGCAAACCCCATCGCAACAAGGCTCGAGAAGCCCATCAGCGCCAGGCTGGGGACCAGCCAAGCCAACTGGAGCACAGCCAGCCCGTGCGGATAGTCGATCTCCACTCCGACTGCGGCTAGGAAGAGCTGGTAGGAAAACGCTCCAACAGCCACGATACACAGGAGAAGGGCCAGTCTCTCCAGGAAGATGCGCCAAGGGCGCCTGGGCGCAGCCAGTTGCAGCTCGATGGCCGGGTCATCCAATACGGCTGAAGCGGAGAGAATCGCTGCCATCAGCGGCAGTATCATTCCAAGGAACCCTTTAGCAACTCCATCGGTTCTACTACCGGCAGCCGCTTTCGCCGCGTGGCGTTGAGCGCCTGGTGGTGCACAATCCCCAGCAACCAGGTGATGACTCGAGAATCCCCGCGATAGCTCCCCGCAGCCTTCCAGGCCGCCAGCAAACTGTCCTGTAGCACCTCCTCCGCAACCCCCCGGTCGCCGACCAAATGGGCAATGTAAATTCAAGAATCAAAAAAGAGGGGCCGGCATTTCTGCCGGCCCCTCTTTCAGGTGGGCACTACCGAAGGAATAGAGGAACGAACACCAGGGAAACGATAGACATCAGCTTGATCAGGATGTTGAGAGACGGCCCTGCAGTGTCCTTGAAGGGATCTCCCACTGTGTCGCCTACAACGCCAGCGTGGTGGGCTTCGGAGCCCTTGCCGCCGTAGTTGCCCGCCTCGATCCACTTCTTGGCGTTATCCCAGGCGCCGCCTGAGTTGGCCAGGGTGATGGCGAGGAAGAAGCCGGCAACGGTTGCACCGATCAACAGTCCTGCCAGGGCGAATTTGCCCAGCAATAGACCCACAGCGATCGGCACCACCACGGCCAGACCGCCGGGAACTATCATCTCCTTGAGAGCAGCGGCAGTGCTGATGTCCACGCAGCGCGCATAGTCAGGTCGCCCCGTCCCATCCATGATACCGGGGATCTCGCGGAACTGGCGCCGGACCTCGTTGATAATATTGAAGGCCGCCTTGCCCACAGCCTTGATGGTGATGGAGCAGAAAAGGAAGGGCATCATGGCCCCGATGATGAGGCCGGCGATGACAGCAGGGTCCAGCAGGCTGATATCGGTGATCTGCGCCGCCTGTGTGTAGGCAGCCATCAAGCCCAGCGCTGTCACCACTGCTGAGCCGATGGCGAAACCTTTGCCCGTGGCGGCGGTAGTGTTGCCTAGGGAGTCCAGTGCGTCCGTTCGCTCCCGCACATGCGCGGGGAGATGGGCCATCTCAGCGATTCCGCCGGCATTATCTGCCACAGGCCCGTATGCGTCGGTCGCAAGGGTGATACCGAGGGTAGAAAGCATGCCGACAGCGGCCAACGCAACGCCGTAGAGGCCGGCAAAGTTGAATGCAACCAGCACGGTTGCAGCTACGATCAGCGCAGGAAGCCAGGTGCTCTCCATGCCGACCGCGAAGCCCTGGATGATGGTAGTAGCAGGACCTGTCTGGGAGGCCTCGGAGATCGCTCGGGTCGGTTTGTAGCTATAAGAGGTGAAGTATTCGGTGATGAACCCGATCAGGATGCCCGCCAGGAGGCCTGCCAGGATTGCAACGTAGACTCCCATGGGGGCACCAACGTACTGAACCGCCAGGTAGGAACCGCCAATTACCAGGACGCCCGCGCTGATAGTGCCTTTACGCAGAGCCCAGAGCAGGGCGTCCATCTCCGGGGTCTCGCCCACCCGGACCAGAAATGTGCCGATGATCGAAGCAACGATACCTACGGCAGCGATCAACAGCGGGAGGTTCTCCCCCCAGGCGGCGGTTGCCACCGTCGCCAGCGCCATCGTTGCTACGATTGAGCCGACGTAAGACTCGAAGAGGTCGGCGCCCATACCGGCCACGTCGCCCACGTTGTCGCCCACATTATCGGCGATAACCGCAGGGTTGCGGGGGTCGTCCTCGGGGATGCCCGCCTCCACCTTGCCCACCAGGTCGGCTCCCACATCGGCTGCTTTCGTGTAGATACCGCCGCCGACCCTAGCGAACAGTGCGATGGAAGAGGCGCCGAAAGAGAACCCAGCGATGACGTTTGCATCGCGGAAAATCAAGAAGAGGATGCTGATCCCGACCAGTCCGACTCCCACCACAGTGATGCCCATCACGGCCCCACTGCTGAAGGCGACGCGCAGGCCATCGTTCAGCTTCTCTTTGGCCGCGGCGGCTGTGCGCACGTTAGCGCGCACTGCTATGGACATCCCGATATAACCGGTCGCCGCGGAACAAATGGCTCCAAACAGGTAGGATACAGCCGTTTGCCAGTTGATCAGAGCTACGAGGATAACGGTGACGATAATGGCAAATACCGCAAGGGTCTTGTACTCACGGCCGAGAAAGGCCATAGCGCCCTCTTTGACCGCTTGGGATATTTCCCGCATCCGTTCGGTTCCCTGGTCTTTCTTGACGATGTTGCTGGCCAGGTAAAGGCTGAACAGCAATGCAACAACGCCAATTCCCAATGCTAGACTAGCAATCTCCACAAAAAAAATCCTCCTCCGGGGCAATTACATATAAGTAATTACGTTGCTGTGCATTATTTATTACAGCGGGGTCTACATTAGGTCAACGGATCTTAGTTGTCAAGGGCGATAGCTGGAACGGCAGTTGCGTCAGAAGTGCTCCCCCTATGGGGTTATTGAGGTGTGCTCCATACTCCGTCATCGCTTGAGGCGGAGACAGATCGGAAAACGAAAAGGGGATCACTATGAATTTCAGATTGGGTGAATGGATTAGCGGTGGACTCTCGATAGTGGGCGCTTTGAACTGGGGTTTGGTGGGCATATTTGGCTTCAACCTGGTTCACAGCCTCTTTGGGTGGTCCAAACCGGTCGAGAGGCTAATTTACGCCACAGTAGGGTTGGCTGGGCTATTCTTCGCCTTCAGACTCTCCCAATCGCAGGGCGTCGTATCCGAAATAGAGGAGCAGGTGGAGAGCCGACGTCCAGTGGGGGTAATCTAGAGGCTGAATCAAAGAAGGGTGGATGGTTGGTTTGTCCACCCTTCTTTGACCGGTTACTCTACCTTGGACCCACAGCTAGGGCAAAATTTTGCGGCCTCGGATATCTGGGCACCGCAATTCGCACAGCTTTTCGTAGCGGGCGCGGCTTCAGTCTCCGGCTGAGCTGTTTGCTCCACAAAGGTCTGCGCTGTTGGTGCAGGAGATGGTGTGGTATCACCCTTAAGCGCTTCCTCAGCTCTTAGGCGAATCTGCGTAAGCTCATCTTCCTTCTCGGCTATCTCCTTGTCTATTGCAACGATCTCCTCGACCTTAGCCCTGAGAGCGATTTCATCCAGGTTGCCGGCAACCATCATTTCGAATACGGCTTTACCCAATTCCTCAAGATTGCTGCGTCTTTGATCCTGCAGGGCACCAATTTTCGACCTGACCTGCTGAGTCTCCAGCAACTCCTTAGATCTAACGCTGGCAGCGGTTACACCTTTATCCAGGCTTTCTCTAACCCTATCGAAGAAACCTGCCATTTTCTTCCCCCTCCTTACTATCGGTTTTCTCCGACCACTATCGACGTGATCGTAATACGCAACTGTTGGCCTTCCATGAGAGCGAGGATGTTGATTCCCGGTTGGAGGTTGAACTTCGCTTCCATATCTGTGCTAACTAGACAGAAGCGGCTGCGTTCGGTGCTACTATATGGCGGACTAAGGCAAAGGTCAATAATATTTTTTACCGATTAGTCTGCCCACCCGGCACCATGATCCTGGGTCCAGTACCAGATGTAGGTGTTGCCGTCGCCTTTGTTAGCGGGACTATCACCGGCCCCTCTCGAGCTCGCATCGTGGCGGTTGGTGTGGCGGTTGCATCTTCCGGCACTATCGTTTCGACGCGAGGACGCACCACGAAAACGGTGGGCGTCGGGGTCACGGTAGCCAGCGGCAGAACCGTAGGCACCTGTTGAACCGGCGGCACCTGCCGAGTCGGGACCTGGGTTATCTCCTGAATGGTAGGTTCTCGCTGAATGGGCGGTGTGTCGATAGGCCTAACCACTTCCTGTCCGCCAGCCGGTGGTTCCTCCTGTTTGGGTGTGGGTGTGGCAGTCGGCGACGGCGGGACGCTAGTAGCTGTCACCGTCGGTGTAACAGTGATAAC
>JBMNNU010000082.1:0-12529 GCA_050942695.1 Chloroflexota bacterium | reverse complement strand
GAGTGGGGACGTGGAATCCAGGACTCAGGACTCAGGACCCCCTCCCTCCGGCTTCAAGAACAGGGCTGCCAGGGGCGGAAGCGTCAGGTTCAGCGAGTAGGGCCTGGCGTGGAACGGGATCGGAGCTGCCTCTACTGCACCCATGTTGCCGATGCCGCCTCCTCCGTACTCCAGAGCGTCGCTGTTCAACAGTTCCCGCCAGAAACCCCCGCGGGGGGCTCCCACCCTGTAATTGTATCTGGGCACCGGGGTGAAGTTGCATACAACCATCACCTCTTCCCCGGTGGATCTGGATTTCCGTAACAGGCTGACTACGCTGTTCTCGCTGTCGTCGGCGTTGATCCACTCGAAACCAGCCGGGTCGAAATCCAACTCGTGTAAAGCTGCCTCTTCGCGATAGAGGCGATTCAGCTCCTTCACCCACCTCTGAAGCCCCTGGTGAGGGGCAAATTCCAGCAGGTGCCAATCCAAGCTCTCGTCGTGGTTCCACTCCCGCCCCTGGCCGAACTCATCGCCCATGAACAGCAGCTTTTTTGCTGCCTGGGCGTACATGTATCCAAAGAGAAGGCGCAGGTTGGCGAATTTCTGCCAGTCGTCTCCCGGCATCTTGCCGAGGAGCGAGCCCTTGCCGTGCACCACCTCGTCGTGTGATAGCGGCAGCACGAAGTTCTCAGAAAAGGCGTACAGCATCCGGAAGGTCAGCTTGTTGTGGTGATATTTTCGGTGGATGGGATCGTTGGACATGTAGGCCAGGGTATCGTGCATCCAGCCCATATCCCACTTCATGCCGAATCCGAGGCCGCCGATATATGTCGGGCGCGAGACCATCGGCCACGCCGTGGACTCTTCGGCTATGGTCTGAACGTCGGGGTACTCCCGATAGACATCCTCGTTGAAGCGCCTCAGGAAGTAGATAGCCTCCAGGTTCTCCCTCCCCCCGTACTGGTTGGGGATCCACTCGTTTGCTTTTCGCGAGTAATCCAGGTAGAGCATGGAGGCTACGGCATCTACACGGAGCCCGTCGACGTGGTAGCGATCCAGCCAGTGAAAGGCGCTACTTAACAGGAAGCTGCGAACCTCGTTTCTGCCGTAGTTGAATATGTAGCTGTTCCAGTCCGGGTGGAAGCCTTTTCGAGGGTCAGCGTGTTCGTAGAGGTGGGTGCCGTCGAAGTAGGCCAGGCCGAACTCGTCGGTCGGAAAGTGGGAGGGCACCCAGTCCAGTATCACCCCGATCTCATTCTGGTGGAGATAATCCACCAGGTACATGAACTCCTGTGGGGTGCCGTAGCGGCTGGTGGGGGCGAAGTAGCCTGTGGTCTGGTAGCCCCAGGAGCCGTAGAAGGGGTGCTCCATTATGGGCAGGAACTCTACATGGGTGAATCCCATCTCGCTGACGTACTGTGCCAGTCGTGGGGCTAGCTCTCGATAAGTTAGAGGACGGTTACCCTCCTCTGGGACCCGCATCCAGGAGCCCAGGTGAACCTCGTAGATGGCTATTGGGGCATCGGATGCGTTGCGCTCCCGGCGCTCTCTCATCCACAGGTCGTCTTTCCATTCGTAATCGAGATCCCATACGATGGACGCCGTCTTAGGGGGCATCTCGGCATAGAATGCGTAGGGGTCGGCCTTATCCACCTGGTATTCGTTGTTGTGGGATACGATATGGTATTTATAGATGTTAGACGGCCGGACGCCTGGGATGAAACCCTCCCAGATCCCCGATCGCCCGCGGGCGCGCAATGGGTGGCTCTCGCTGTTCCAATCGTTGAAATCTCCCACCACTGAAAGCTTACGGGCATTGGGAGCCCATACGGCGAAATAGGTGCCCTCCACGCCGTGGGCGCTCATGGGGTGAGCCCCAAGCTTGGTGTACAGACGGTAGTGAGTACCCTCGTTGAAGAGATGAATGTCGTCCTCGGAAAGGAGGGTTATGTCGTACATCACAGAGGGCGCATCG
Organism: Chloroflexota bacterium; assembly: GCA_050942695.1. GTDB lineage: Bacteria > Chloroflexota > UBA6077 > UBA6077 > UBA6077 > JBMNNU01. Next base: position 10,572 of record JBMNNU010000082.1, on the reverse strand, counting down.
GTTTTCTTCCTTGAAGCCCTAGTCGTGCCTCTTTTCGCGGTTGTTTCCGCCATAGTGGCACCTCCTTTCCTGAAGGATAGTCCATAGCCAGAAATGTGCCAAGTAGATGTTGTCGTTAACAATGTAGCCGGAGGCTGCACCCTCCGGCTACATTATCGGATGTCTTACGGCACGATGCCCAGCAGTTGCGGTATCCCCTGGGCTGGAATAGTCACCCAGTCGGGGCGGTTGTTCAATTCGTACCCCAGCTCGTAAATCGCCTTCTCGATGAGGAATGCGTCCAATAGCACCTGGAGATCCCCGCGCGTTTTCGGAACGAAAGCCGCATTGGCCGACGAGACCAGGTAAGCCTTCAGGAAGGCAGTGCTGACCCAAGTGTTCCAGAATCGCGCCCACAGCTGAAGCGCCGTAAGGTCAGCCGGATCGGCAGCGCCGGTGGTAATCTGATTAAGAAGGGCGACGTGGGATGCGTAATGGAACGACCTCAGCATCCCAGCCACATCCCGCAGGGCGCAACGTTTGATCCTGCGTTCGCTAAGCGATCGAGCCGGCTCCCCTTCAAAGTCGATGATCATGAAATCGTTGGCTGTGCGCAACAGTTGCCCTAGGTGGTAGTCGCCGTGACAGCGAATTCGAGTTGCGGCGATCTTACGGTTCAAAATCGATCTGAATCGGCCAAGGATCTCATCTCTGAGCTTTAGGACGACTCTCGCATCCTCCTGAACCGGTGGCGGCAGCTCCTTCAACCCTGATCGAAGAGTGTGGAACACCTGCCCCAGCAGGTTCCGCATAGACTGGTAGATGGATCGCTGGTAAAAGCTGGTAAATGCCTCCGGCGTAAAGCTAGGGTTCCCAGACCCCTCGGAAAGCGCCAGGTGCATTTCCGCCGTCCGTTTGCCCAACAGCGACGCAGCATCGAGATAGCTGCCTAGTAGATCCAGCGCCAGAGGCGGCGGGGATTGCTCGGCCAGGTCCAGTAACGTCGATGTAGATAGCGAAACCTCCGGCACGTCGGCGTGTGACGCCAGGGCCTGAGGGAAGTAGTTGTTCAGGCTATCCAGGGTGAACTGCCACGCATCTCCCATGTTGGGCACGAATCCCTGCAGGAGAGCGATGGTCATCGGCGCCCCCGGCTTTTTCTGGTATTCCAGAGTTCCGGCCTGAGGTGGCGTGTAGGCAAAACCTTTCTCGGTGAGGAATCGCCCGATCTCCTGATCCGGATTGGTCCCCGCCTCGAGGCGCCGGTACAACTTCATAATCAGTTGGTCGCCGTACACCAGCGAGGTGTTGCTCTGCTCGGCCTTGATGATTGACGGTTCCAGATTTGTTCCCGCCAAGCTGAGAAGATGCCGATACACCGGGGTCGTCGAGCCTCGCAGTCCCCCCTTTAGCCCCTTTAACCGGCGGCGACCGGTGACCACCTTCAGCAATGCTGCGGCGAAATCCGGTTCCACCAGAGCATCGTACACCACGCCCTCCTGTCCCTCGTCCTTGACGAGTACTCGAGACAGAACTGCATTTGGGGAATCTTGTAGCAGCCGATCTGCCCGCTCCCCCTTTGCGAAAGCCAGGGGGAGAAGGTATACCTCGGAATCCCCCTCCGTGTAATCCACCTGGATGAGCGTTAGGTAGGCCGTATCGGAGCCGAAAGGTAGCGGTATGCTGTCCAGGATTTGAGTGGACTTTATACGCCTTGCCTTCCCCCTGAACCAACGCTGCGATGGCAGGTATGTAGGGAATAGACTTGCCAGACGGCTCCAACCGTTTTCGTGGAGGGGCGAGCTACCAACATCTCCATTCCAAGAGCCGGATACCGTTAGTACCGGTACCTCAGTGTGGGGCTCGACGTGGTTGACATAGCTTTTGATTACGCGCTGCGGTTCTATAGATAACCAGTAGAAGGCGTGAGGCCCGAGCGTTAGGAAGTAGGGCTCATCCTTTATGGGAGGGAACTCTACCTGCCCCCACAGTTCGACGGGCAGCATCCCTTTGAATTCACTGAGGTTGATCTCGGCGTGCTGGACGAAGCGCGATAGGTTGGCCACCACCAGGATAGTCTCATCCTTGTAGCGCCTCACAAAGGCCAGCACCTTCCGATTCTCCGGATAGAGGAACTGTAGGGTGCCCCGCCCGAAAGCCTTGAACTGCTTTCTGAGAGCGATCAATCGCTTCATCCAGGAGAGCAGTGAATGCGGGTTGTTGCACTGTGCCTGCACGTTTACCGTAGCGTAGTGGTATTCAGGGTCTACGATTACCGGCAGATACAGCCGCTGTGGATTGGCCTGGGAAAAACCCGCATTGCGGTCGGCAGTCCATTGCATTGGGGTGCGGACCCCGTTTCGGTCGCCTAGATAGATGTTATCGCCCATTCCGATTTCGTCGCCGTAGTAGATGACCGGAGATCCTGGTAGGGAGAACAGCAGCCCGTTCATCAGCTCTATGCGTCGCCGGTGGTCGCCGAGCAGGGGAGCCAGTCGACGCCGGATTCCCAGGTTGATCCTCGCTTCGGGGTCCCTGGCATATACCCGGTACATGTAGTCCCTCTCTTCGTCGGTGACCATCTCCAGCGTCAGTTCATCGTGATTCCGCAGGAAGAGCGCCCACTGGCAGCTATCTGCGATGGCCGGAGTCTGGCTCAGGATGTCGATGACGGGGAGCCGGTCCTCCATACGAATGGACATGAATAGCCTGGGCATCAGGGGAAAGTGGAAAGCCATGTTGCACTCGTCCCCATCGCCGAAGTAGGCCACGGAGTCCTCAGGCCACTGGTTGGCTTCGGCCAGCAGCATGCGGTCTTGGAACTTGGCGTCTACGTGGGCTCGAAGCTCTTTCAAGAAGGCGTGTGTCTCCGGAAGGTTCTCGCAATTGGTGTTCTCTCGCTCGTAGAGATAAGGCACCGCGTCCAGGCGCAGCCCGTCGATGCCCAGTTGGAGCCAGAAATCCATCACTCTGAAGATCGCCTTGCGTACCTGGGGATTGTCGTAATTCAGATCCGGTTGGTGGGAGTAGAAACGGTGCCAGTAGTAGGCTTTGGCAATGGGATCCCACGTCCAGTTAGACGGCTCGAAATCCTTGAAGATGATCCTAGCGTCTTTATACTTGTCCGGTGTGTCGCTCCAGACGTAGAAGTTGCGGTGAGCGCTGCCCCGCTTTGCCTGCCTAGCCCGCTGAAACCAGGGATGCTGGTCAGATGTGTGGTTGCAGACGAGCTCAGTGATGACCCTGAGCCCGCGCCGATGGGCCTCGCGCACGAACTGCTTGACGTCGCGCAGGGTCCCATAGGATGGATGCACGTCGGTGTAGTCGGCGATATCGTAACCGTCATCCTTCAATGGAGATGGATAGAAGGGCAGGAGCCAGATAGCCGTGACCCCAAGCTCCTGGAGATAATCGAGCTTTTGTGTCAGCCCGCGAAAATCCCCAATACCGTCCCCGTTGCTATCCTTAAAGGCGCGGACGTGCAACTCGTAGATTATCGCGTCCTTGTACCAAAGGGGGTCGTTCCCCGGCGTGAAAGCGCCCTCACGCTGGACCATGGCACCTCACCAATTACATGTAATATTCGAACTCTCGCTCGGATCGGACCCGGCGTCGCACTCGGAATATATGGGCAGGTACAACGTAGGGGTCCAACTCGACGTAATTGTGCGAGCCGTGCCAGAGGTAGCGAGCATCGCTCAGCAGATCGTGTACCTGGTATGGTTGGCGGGAATCGAGCCCCAGCTCCTCAAGGGATAGATCCACCCAGCCGGACTGAGTATGATGCGGGTCCAGATTCACCACAACGAGAAGGACGGCCGACAGGTCGCCTGCAACTTTACTATAACAAATGATCTGGTCGTTGTCGACGTAGTGGAACCGCAGCGTCCGGTTGCTCTGGAGGGCTTCGTTCTCCCTTCGGATCCTGTTGACCCTAGCGATGAAATCTCTTAAACTGTCGGGTCTCTGGATATCCCAGTGCCTGATCTCGTACTTCTCAGAGTTCAAATACTCCTCGCTTCCCGGCTCACGAGCTGTGTTCTCCATCAGCTCGAAAGCGGGGCCGTAGATCCCGTAGTTGGCGCTTAAGGTCGCGGCAAGCACCAAACGGGACATGAAGGCGGGTCTCCCCCCGTATTGGAGGTACTCGGTCAGGATATCCGGGGTGTTGGGCCAGAGATTGGGGCGGAAGTACTCCTTCACATCCGTCTGCGTAAGCTCCTCGAAGTATTGGGTCAGCTCCCACTTGGTGTTGCGCCAGGCAAAGTAGGAGTAGGATTGGCTGAAACCCAGCTTGGCCAGTTGGTACATTACCTTAGGCCGGGTGAAGGCTTCCGCGAGGAATATTACATCGGGATGATCTTTCTTGATCTCGCCTATCACCCACTCCCAGAAACGGAATGGCTTGGTGTGGGGGTTATCTACCCTGAAGATGTAAACCCCCTGGCCGATCCAGAAGGTGAATATACTCTTCAACTCATCCCAAAGCTCGCGCCACTGCTCCGTTTCAAAGTTCAGAGGGTAGATATCCTGATATTTTTTAGGCGGATTCTCGGCATACTGCACCGTGCCGTCGGGTCGCAGGCGGAACCATTCAGGGTGCTCTCGGACGTATGGATGGTCCGGGGAGGTCTGAAACGCTATGTCTAGAGCGATTTCGAGGCCGTAGTCTTTCGCCCTGGCTACCAAGTGGCGGAAATCTTCTATCGTTCCCAGCTCTGGGTGGACGGACTTATGCCCGCCTTCTTCAGATCCGATACCCCATGGACTGCCTACGTCGCCAGGCCCCGCCACCACAGCGTTATTCCTTCCTTTTCTATGTGTGTGGCCGATCGGGTGGATGGGCGGCAGGTAGAGAACGTCGAATCCCATCTCGGCGATGTAGGGAAGCATCGCCTCACAATCCCGGAATGTGCCGTGGCGATCGGGCTCAGGCGAACAGGAACGGGGAAACAGCTCGTACCAACTGCTGAAGCGCGCCCTCTCCCGATCCACTACTACCGAGATTTCTCGGGCGTATCGAGTGGCGAACCGCCTGTCCGGATACTTCGCCATCAACGCTGCCAACTCCCGGCTCAAAGCCCGTTCGATGCCCATAAAGCTGTTGGGAGGATTGTGCATACCGGCGGCGAAATCGGCAAGCAGAGCGGCATCTGTGCCTGATGCTCTCTTGGCAGCCTCCTCTACCAGAAGCGCCCCTATCTGCAGGTCGATCGATATCTCTTGCCGGGCATTGACCTTCTTCGCCAGGTCTCGACGCCAGGATTTGAAACGGTCTACCCAGGCCTCCAGGGTGTATCGATGTTCCCCAAGCTCGGTTACTGTGAACTCCCCCTGCCAGCGATCGTTTTCTAACGGCTCCATGGGGACCTCTGTCCATTTGCTGCCTTTTCCCCCACGGTGGAGAAGCAGTGCGGAGATCGCATCGTGTCCGTCGGTGAAAATATCAGCCTCTACTACCACCTTCTCACCAACCGTCCGCTTAACCGGGAAGCGGCCGCAATCTATCTCGGGCTTAACACCCTCTATCACCACTCGCCTTCGGCCTTCGTTCATAGCCATTTCAACTTCATCGCCTCGATGCGTATTGTTCTGCATGGTTGTATAAAATAGTATAACGCTGATAATGTCAGTAATGTAAGGGTAAATGCGGTGCGGCCTTCGAGCTATAGACTCAACAAATCCTCTAGCTGTTTCACCATCCACCAGGAGAGATCTTCCGACTCCACGGCTGCCCGAAGCCCGATAAGCCGCTGCTTTCGTTCCACCGGATGCATCTCCAGAGCTCTTTCCAGAGCCGAAGCTGTGGACTCCAAATCTCTTGGCGGAATGGTGATTGCAGACGATCCCAACTGGACGTAGGCTCCGCACTCGCGAGAGAGGACCAGCGCAGAGTCGCGCTCGCTTACTATTGGCCCTTCCTTAGCCACAAGATTCATCCCATCGGCGAGGGGGTTCACCAACAGCACGTCGGCCAGGGCCATGCCCGCTATCGCCTGGGGCCGATTGTCCTCGTGGAACAGTTCGATTGGCTTCCAGTTCTCCCGGCCGAATCTGTTGTTGATGGCATCTACCTCACACCACACCTCCTGGGCGTAGCGGCGGTACTCGGCGATGTTGCTACGGCTTGGCACCAGAAACGCCAGGAACCGCACCCGGCCTGCCAGATCAGGCCGCCGCTCTAAGAGCAGTCCAAACGCTCGGAAGCCGAGAGCGATATTCTTGCTCGGGTCTAGCCGGTCCACCCGGACTACGGTTTTAACCCCATTCAGCGTCCTTAGACTCTCCTTGTAACGCCGGACCTGGTCTGACGCGGCCAACTCCCGCAGAGCTACGGTATCGATGGAGATGGGGTAGGATCTTATCCTGGTAACGCGGTTTTCAAATCGCACCAGCTTCCGTTTAAAGTCGACCTGTGATCCGGGTACAAAGCGTTCGCAACAGCGAAGGAAGTTATAGACTGCCGCCTCGGTTTGGAAACCGACGATGTCAGCCCCAAGCAACCCCTTGCAGATCTCACGCCGGATCGCCGGCATCAATACTTCCCACGCATCCGGGTTCGGCCAGGGGATGTGGACGAAGTGCTGGAGCAAAGCCTTCGGAGAGCGCCTTCTCAGCAGGGCTGGAAGCAGGTAGAAATGGTAATCGTGGGTGAGAACCAACGGCCTCGAAGCCCCACGAATCTCCAGGGCTATGGTCTGAGCAAAGGCTTCGTTGATCGGCCGATATCCCAACATCCAGCCGTTTTTCACCATTTCGGACAGATCGGGCCGCCGAAGTTGATCCCAGAGTCCGTGCTGGAGAAACCATAGGATCGGATTGGAGAAGCGGCGGTAGAACCAGTCGAGGCACTCCTCGGAGGCCACTACGTAGCGAAGCCGGGGTGTACCCGGCCTAGCATCTTTTTGCGTTGATCGTCCCGCCACCAACCGATCGCCTGGACTTGAGGCGGTGGCAATCCAGGTCATGGGGACATGCCCCGCAACCCCTGATAAGGCGGTAACAAGACCCCCTGCAGCAGGCTTAGGCACCAATCCGTTGTTTCGAATGTTGTAGTGGACGGGACCGCGATTGGCGGCTACGTATAGGTGAGAGCCTTCCAGTAACAAAGGTAGGTCACTGGTGCTCGCGATCCCGGTGCGCGCCGAGGCCAGAGTTGGTGTTGCACTAAGCATGGGTCGATACCTCCTAACAAGAACCCAACGGTGAGCAGGCCAGTAACTCTACGCTTTTTGGCGTATCCGGCTACCCAGCCCGCGGCCCCAGTGTCCGAGGGCTAGGTAGCCGGATAAAAAGAGAGGACTGGAGGCTTAAGCCTCCAGTCCTTACAAGTGGGCTTAGCCTCTTTCACGTGCCTACGAGGTTAGCTGACGGGTTCGGGCTGAAAGAGCTACCCGGGGCACCGCTTCAGTGCCCTTCACCCCAATTAATGGTTCCCCCGTCCTCCGCTGAAACTCCGGAGGTTCGGCTGCTCTATTACGCTGGGATAATTTGCCCCTTTTACTGCAACTTTTGTGCCGCCGTTGCCGAAGGCTGGGATGGTTCACGGCACGAGTCACAACGTAGTGACAGGCCTTGTGTCTGACGTGGTACATCGTCGGGGACGAGCCCCGACGCTACAGATCTGGCTGTTCGTGTGAACCATCCCGTACTCAGCGGTGTCCGTATGTTTCCGGGAAGAGCTTCTCATGCACCCGTAGTGCAGGGCGCTCTGCCCTGCAGCCCTCGTTGGTATATGCCATCCTGGATAATGCAGGTCAACGTGGACGACAGGGCACAGGGCCCTGGACTACGGACGCGTGTAGCCCAGAAACGTGACGGGCTCATCGGACACAGGGGTGAGCCTTAAGTTGGTAAAGCCGATTGCTGGGGCTGAGAGCGCGGCGCTGAAGCGACCGCGCTGAAAATACGAAGCCCTGCGGGCTAGGGCGGTAGCCCCCAGAGGGGATTTGTTTTCTCAGCCCGATCGCTTTAGCGTCGGGCTTTACTGGGACGCTAGCCCCGAAGGGGCTTTGACTTTTCAGTCCCGAGGCTTCAGCCCGGGGCTCTCGGATGAGGCCTACCAACTTGGGACGGTCGGGCATGGTTCGGGAAGTTGGATTACAGGTTGGAGGGGGAAACAGGCGTGCCAGGTAGGCTTGCCCGCCATTTCCGGGAAGCGGGGTTAGAGCTGAGAGGCCGGCCGGCTTCGCATAAGGCTAAGCGCTAGCACTAAGGTGCCGCAGACGAGGAAGATATCGGCCACATTGAATATCCCGGTTCGTAGGGGGCCGATGCCCATATTCATGAAGTCAATGACAACGTTGCCGTGGAGTACGCGATCAATCCAGTTGCTGAAGCCGCCTCCCAGGACCAGACCGATGGCGACCGTAGGCATCAGGTTCAAGCTGCGGCTGAAGAGAGCGAACAGCAGCAACCCGGTTAGAAAGGTGCCGACAACACCGATGAACAGCCACCAACGAACCTCCTCCGGCAGCCCGGCTCCCATGCTGAGGAAGGCCCCCTGGTTTTCCGAGTACTGGAGGCGAAAGAGATCTCCGGCATACGATTGGGGCGGCAAGTGTTGTAAGGTCGCGGCTGCAATTCTCTTGGTTGCCTGGTCGCAGCCCATAGATAGGCCGGACAGGGCAACCAACAGCGCCCAGCGATATTGCACCTTCACCTGGATGGTCCCTCCAAAACAGCCGTTCCCAGAAGGATAGCACAGCCAACTCGGATTTGCTTAGATACCCCCCTCGATGAGCAGGGTCTTTTAGTGCTGGCAAGAAATTAGCAGTAGAGCACGTCAGAGATAACGTAGGAGGGAGGCAACAGATGGAAGGCGTGCTCACGATGGAACAGGTGGCGAAGGCAGTAGAGTTTCGGACGTTAGCGCAGATGCTTGCCGAGGTACCGGACCCAAGAAACCCTCACGGGACGCGGTACAAGATAGGGGTGATCCTGGCGCTTGCGGTGTGTGCGATGCTATGTGGGGCAAGGAGTTTGTATGCTATTGCCCAATGGGGGCGAGACCATCAAGGGGAGGTAACGGCGGCGCTGGGGTTTAAGGAAACTACGCCCTGTGTGGCGACGTTGCACCTGCTATTTAAGCGGTTGGACCGGGACAAGTTAGAGAGTGTACTGGGGGAGTACTTTGGGCAGCAGGCTTTGGGCGTTGGGGAAGCCGTAGCCATTGATGGTAAGGCTTTACGTGGTATACACGGGGAGCAATTGCCGGGGGTGCATCTGGTAGCAGCCTATGCTCATAAAGCGAGTCGGGTTCTAGCTCAAAAGGGGGGTCAGGGAGAAGGAAGCTGAGCTGACGGTGGCGCCGGCGCTGCTAAGGGGACTGGAGCTGGGAGGGGTGGTTGTAACCGGGGATGCCATATATGCGCAAAGGGAGCTGTGTGAGCAGATTGTAGACGCTGGAGGGGAGTACCTGTTCACGGTGAAGGCCAACCAGAAGGGGCTGATGGAGGATATTGCCACATTGTTTGACGATCCGCCGAGTAAGCCGTCAGAGGCGGTACAACGAGGTCGTCATGGGGATCGGCAGGAAGTGCGTAAACTCCAGGCATCGACGGCGCTAAACGAGTACAGTGACTGGCCGCATCTGGCTCAGGTATGCCGAATTGAGAGGGAAGTAACGAGCAATGAGCATACAAGGCGGGAGGTGGCTTATGCGATCACCAGTTTGTGGCCTCATGAGGCAAGCCCGAGACGGCTGCTTGAACTGAACCGAGGGCATTGGGGGATTGAGAACCGGCTACACTATGTTCGGGATGCCACCTTAGGGGAAGATGGGAGCCAGGTGCGTACAGGGTCTGCGCCTCAGGTGATGGCAGCCCTACGCAATACCACCATCGGCTTGCTTAGAATGGCAGGAGTTACCAACATCGCAGCAGCCTTACGTAGGAATGCTGCTCACCCAAAAGAAGCTCTAGCTTTGCTGGGGATCATATGCACATAACACTAAAAGACCCTGCGAACATGCCTATTCACCTTGACAAAACTTCTGTAACAAACCTATTATTATCGCAAGAGTCAGTAGTATTCTACAGACCGCTGCATAGATAACTAAACATGGTAGCCTGCAAGTTTGATACATCCTTGGATAACGTGATGTTTGCGACGAAGCCGTCTGACGGCCAATCTGAACTCATGGCGCAGTTGGGCGAGGTTGGCGCAGCATAGGTTGCGCAACTCCACCCGCTTGAGATAGTTCCAAATGCCCTCGTCAGGATTGAGATCGGGGGCATAGCCGGGAAGGGGCTCGATATGTATGCGACTAGATCCGCCGTTGGCAAGGAACTCCTTGACAGCTTTGCCTTTGTGGATAGGAGCCCCGTCCCAGATCAAAAGCAGCTTGCCGGGGATGTGGTGGAGCAGGTGGGCCAGGAAACGGACGACATCCTTGCTCGTGTAGGATCGTTCCTGGGTATGGAAGAACAGTTCACCGTCCAGGGTGATGGCGCTGATGGCCGAGATGTGATCCCGAGTCAGGTAGGAGTTAAGGATAGGTGTTTCGCCCTTGGGGGCATAGGTGCGCACAACGCTGGGCAGGGGGTAGAAGCCGCTCTCGTCTACCCACAGGACCGTTCTACCTTCTTCCTT